>CAYMSY010000001.1:0-12413 GCA_964393195.1 uncultured Alcaligenaceae bacterium
CGCGTCAGCGCAACTTTCGGGCGATTTGTGCGGGTCCCGCGCGTTGCGAGCACCGGAGGAAACAGGCGAATCGCTGGGGTCGCCTTTCTTTGGTTACTTTCTTTGGCGAAGCAAAGAAAGTAACTGGCCCGCGGCCACAGAGCGCGCTGGTGGCATGCAATCCACGTTGGCTCTTCCAGCCGTCAGCCCCTTCGACAGGCTCAGGGCGAACGTTGGAAGGCAATCCAGCTCAGTCCACCCAACCCCTCACCCTGGCCCTCTCCCGCAAGAGGAGAAGGGTCGAGCTAAGCCGCCTTCTCCAGCGTCAACCCGGCATGCTCACGCAAAGGATGGAACTCAATCTTCGGATGCCGCTCCTGCGTCAGCCGCAGGTCGTATGAAGAGGTCAGCAGGTAAGCCAGCGTGTTGGCCGCATCGTAAGCGAGCTTCGACGCGTTGTAGTCCATGAATTTCTTCATCTCGACCGGGTCGTCACAGGTGACCCAGCGCGCGCCGGTGAACTGGCTGCCGGTGAGTTTGATGTCGGCCTTGTATTCGGTTTGCAGTCGATGTTGCACGACTTCAAACTGCAACTGGCCCACTGCGCCGAGCAGCATCAGCGATCCAAGCTGCGGCTTGAACACCTGAATCGCCCCCTCTTCACCGAGTTGTGCGAGGCCCTGCTGCAACTGCTTGCTGCGCAGCGGGTTCTTGAGTTCGACCGTCTGGAACAGCTCCGGCGCGAAGAACGGTAATCCCGTGTATTGCAGGCTGGCGCCGTCGGTGATGGTGTCGCCGAGCTGCACACCGCCATGAATGGTGAAGCCGATGATGTCGCCGGCGTAGGCTTCATCGACGGCTTCGCGGCGCTGCGACAGGAAGGTCACGACACTGGTCGGGCGCATCTCTTTTGAGGTGCGCTGGACTTTAAGCTTCATGCCTTGCGTGTACTTGCCCGAGCAGACGCGCACGAAGGCGATGCGGTCGCGATGCATCGGGTCCATATTGGCCTGCACCTTGAACACGACGCCGGAGAAACCCTCAGCGTCAGGAGCGATCTCGGTTGTCGTGCCATCCGGGTTCGACGACGCGCGCGGATGCGGCGCCGGCGCGAGATCGACCAGCGCATCCAGCACTTCCTGCACGCCAAAATTGTTCACGGCCGAACCGAAGAACACCGGAGTCTGTTTGGCAGCGAGAAACGCCTCGCGATCAAATGCCGGAGCGACGCCCGCGAGCAGCTCGATATTCGCCATCGCATGATCAAAGTCGTGTCCGAAGCGCGCTTTGAGCGTCGCGGTGTCAGACAGCGGAATTTCCTCGATGTCGGATTCGTTCAGCGTGTCTTCACCCGCCTTGAACACGCGCATCGTCTGTGTGCGCAGATTGATGATGCCGCCGAAGGCATTGCCCTGACCGAGCGGCCAGGTCATGGGCACGCAGGGCATGCCGAGTTCAGCTTCGATTTCGTCAAGCAATTCGATCGGATCGCGGCCTTCGCGATCCATCTTGTTCACGAAGGTCATGATCGGCGTGTCGCGCTGGCGACAGACTTCAATCAGGCGCTTGGTCTGCGCTTCGACGCCGTTGGCCGCGTCGATCACCATGAGCGCACTGTCCACCGCCGTCAGCACGCGATACGTGTCTTCCGAAAAGTCCCGGTGGCCCGGTGTGTCGAGCAGGTTCACCACATGGTCGCGGTAAAGCATCTGCATGACGCTGGACGCCACCGAAATGCCGCGCTGCTTCTCGATCTCCATCCAGTCAGACGTGGCGTGGCGTGACGCCTTGCGTGCCTTGACGCTGCCGGCGACGTGAATTGCGCCCGAAAACAGCAAAAGCTTCTCGGTGAGCGTGGTTTTGCCCGCGTCGGGGTGGGAAATGATGGCGAAAGTGCGACGGCGCGCGACTTCGGCCGTGTGGGGACTGGCGGACACGGTATTGGGACTTTAGGGCCGGAAAAGCCTTGATTTTAAAGGAGTTCCGAACGTACCGTACGCGAGTGGCGTTGCCATTTGGCGACATGTAATCATTTGTAATCCGGTGTCATTCTGTCGGCGCAGGGCGCGTCTATTCCGTTAGAGACACAACGGCACAACGTGCCCGATTCAAGCAAGGAGTTCCATCATGAACAAAGCAGTTTCCCTCGGCGCGGCCATCCTCGCGGCGCTCGCCGCCTCCGTCGCCAGCGCTGATAACGGCAAACACTTCGGGCGTGGTCATGTCAACGCGCACTACCGCCCGGTGTACGTTGCACCGGCCCCGGTTCGTCCTCACTACTACGCACCGGCCCCCGTCCGGTCGTATTACGCGCCGGCACGTGGCTACTGGCGTAACGGCCGCTGGATTGCTCCGGTGGTTGTCGGTGCCGCCATCGGCGGTATCGCCATCGCTGCGACGGCACCATCCTACGGCTACGTGGCACCGGCCTACTATGCGCCGCCGGTCACCGTCAGCTATGCTGCCCCTTCGTACGCGTCACCGGCCGGTTTTGACTACGCAGACGTCAGCGGTGACGGCTTTATCACCTACGAAGAAGCCGCCGTACATCCGCACTGGCAGCGCAATTTCGGCCTGATTGACCGTAACCATGACGGTTATCTGTCGCGCGAAGAGGTGATCGGCTGGCGTTTGCACTAGTGCGCTCGTTGGTCCGGGCGTCAACAGTTGATCTGTACGCCCGGTGTGCATCGCTTCGGCTCAGTGGCTGGTCAATGCGCAACAGCTGATTGTCTGTTGCAGCACATGGGAATCATCGGTAGCCAGCTCGATGATGTCCGGCCCGCAGTTGGCCGCCTCCAGACAGACGTAGTGCTTCCAGCCGTCGGCCGGCAAATCCGGGAACGTCTTGATGAATTCGGCGCCGGGATTCCAGGCGACGAGCGTTTTGCTGCCAGATGTCGTCAAGGTGATCTTGCGATGTCCGGCCGGGTCAATCAGCTCAAACGTGTTGCCCGCATTCATGTAGATGCGGTCGCTACGACCGGGGTCGCGCGCATCGTGCAGGTCCCAGTTGCCACTTTGCGTGTGTTCGTTGAAATCATCGAACTTGTCGGCATACGTCAGGCCGTCAAGCCCGGTCACGAAGATGCGCGTTGAATCGGCAACCCGAAAGTAGGTGTGCAGCGCCTGAGTGAAACGCACCGTTTCCTGGCTCAGGTTCACCGTGGTCAGCGCCTGCTCCAGCGCACGGCCGATGCGCATGGTCAGCATCAGGTTCATCGGCACCTCGGCAACTTCCGGCGGCGCCATCGCGAGCACGATTTCGCCGTCGGGATTTTGCTGCGCATGCGTCACCTGCCACTGCAACGTGCGCACAAGTCCGTGCTGCGGCGCGTCCGGCGGCTGTCCCTGTTTCGCGAAATACGGCCAGCAGACCGGGATGCCACCGCGGATCGGGTCCGGCGGGCGCTTGCTGGTCGGCGACATCCACAGCACATCGTCGAAGCCTTGTGGCGTGAACGAGAGCACATGACCGCCGAAGAGGCTGATTGCCGCCTTTGAAAACGGGGTGCTGATCAACAGCGCAGGAAAGCCCTGAAATTCGCCAAAGCGCAGGCCGGGAATTGAACTCATGAAGTAATCAGCTTTAGCGGGGACTCAAGATTATCATGGGCTTGGCGGCGTAAAACGGCAAAAGTCGACTTATGCAGTTTTGGCGTGCCATGCCCTTTATGGAAAGGCTTGCAGAAAAAAGTTGATGGCTCAAACAATGCCGCCATCCACGATGAACGCCTGCCCGGCGCAGCCGCGTGAATCGTCGCTGGCGAGGAACAGCGCCATCGCGACGACGTCGTCCGCGTCGAGCCGGAACTTGAGCGCCTGATTGTCGAGAAATTCCTGTTCGAGCTGCGGCGTGACGACCTGCGCCATCTGTTTCGGCGTCTGGATCGCGCCGGGGACCACGCAGTTGACGCGAATGCCGCGCGGACCGAGTTCCTGCGCCAGCGTGCGCGTGAAGCCGTGGATCGCGGCTTTGCTCGTGGTGTAACTCACGAAACCCGGACGACGGCGCATCCAGCTCACGCTGCCGGTGGTGATGATCGAGCCGCCGCGTCCTGATTCGGTCATCGCGCGCGCCGCCGCCTGCGCGCCGAAGATCTGCGAACGCAGATTGATCGCCTGATTGTTGTCCCAGAACTCGGGCGTGAGTTCATCAAATTTGTGGCGCACGTCGTTGGCGGCATTGCCGATATAGACGTCAAGCTGGCCGGCGTGCGTTTTGGCGGCCGTGGCGATGGTGGATTGCAGCGCAGCGACGTCGCGGATGTCGCAGTGCCAGTAGCGCAGCCGCTCCTTCACGTTCAACCGCGCCTTGAGCATGTTGGCGGCATCGTCGTCGATATCGAGAAAACTCACCATCGCGCCCTGCGCAACGAAGTTTTCCACCAGTGCCGCACCGATGCCGGTGGCGCCGCCGGTGATGAAGACATGCTTGCCGCGCAGCGAGGGATAGAGATTGGTGAGACGTCCCATGATCGTGAGCTTAGCCGCCGTAGCGCGCCTCAACAATACCCGGCGCATGATCACCCTCCATGCGCACCGCAAACAGGCCGCCCGCCTGTGGTTTTTCGGCAAGTTCCGCGTCGGTCATGCGCACACGCGCCGTGCTGATGTACAGCGTGCGCAGGTCGTCGCCTGCCAGCGCGCAGCAGGTGACATTGGGCACCGGGACTTCGATGACGGCGAGCAGTTCGCCGCGCGGTGAAAGCTTCTCGACGCGGCTGCCGGCGAACATCGCGACATAGAGATTGCCTTCCGCGTCGACGCAGGCGCCGTCGGGACGGCCTTTGCCCGGCTCGTAGGTGCGCAGTACGCGACGGTTGCCCGCCTGCCCACTGTCGCAGTCATAGTCGAAGGCCCACAGCACGTGATTGGCGGTATCGGCGAGCGTAAACGTCCGGCCATCCGGCGAGAAGGTGATGCCATTGGCGACGATCACGGGGTTTGCTTTCGCACTGAAACGTCCGTCGGCTTCGAGGCAATAGATGTGGCCGCCGGCCTTGTCACGCGGCTCCCACATGGTGCCGGCCCAGAAACGTCCGGCGGGATCGCAACGGCCATCGTTGAAGCGTGCTTTGGCGGGGTCGTAGTCCGGGCTCGTGAGCCACTGCACTTCGCCGCCGAATTTCGTGATGCGCGCATAGCCCGAGCGCAGCCCGGCGATGAATCCGCCGCGCTGGTCCTGGGCAAAGCAGCCGATGTCCTGACCCATATCCATCGTGTCATCGCGACCGCTTGCCGGGTCGAAGCGGTGCAACGCGTGTCCCGGGATATCGACCCAGTACACAAGCTTGTTGCGTTCGTCCCAGCGTACGCACTCGCCAAGTGTTGCCCGGGCATCCAGAGCCAGCTCGGCGTGGAGGGTTTCAGTCATATAGATGATCTAGATGATATAGATGTTTAGGTCGATCTTATGCTATTCTCGCAATTCGCGCGTAGAGGAGCATAGGCGAGCGTGGAAGCAGACAAAAAACGCATTGAAGCGCTGCGCAGCCAGCGCTGGCTCGCAGGTGACGGCATGCGGACGTTCTCGCATCGGGCGCGACTGGCGCAGGTGGGCTGGAACCGCAGCGACTTCATGGGCCGCCCGGTGATCGGCATCATCAACACCTGGAGCGATATTTCCACCTGCCACTCGCACTTGCGCGAACGTGCGCAGAAGGTGCGTGAAGGCGTGTTGCGCGCTGGCGGCTGGCCGATTGAGCTGCCCGCGATGAGCTTGGGCGAGGTGTGGGTCAAACCGACCACGATGCTTTATCGCAACTTTCTGGCGATGGAAACGGAAGAGCTGATCCGCTCGCATCCGATTGATGGCGTGGTGCTCATGGGCGGTTGCGACAAGACAACGCCCGCCCTTCTGATGGGTGCGTTTTCCACCAATCTGCCGTCGATTTTCATCCCGGCAGGCGCATCATCCAACGCATCGTTTCAAGGGCAAAAAGTGGGCACCGGCACCCACACCATGAAGTTCTGGAACGAGCGTCGCGCCGGACGATTTGGTGACAATGACTGGCAGGAACTGGAGAGCTGCATGACGCGCAGCCCCGGCACCTGCAACACGGCGGGTACTGCGACCACGATGACGGCAGTGGCCGAAGTGCTGGGCTTCACGCTGCCCGGCGCACAGTCAATTCCGGCCATGGACTCGCATCATCCGCGCATGTGTTCGCAGGTCGGCGAGCGCATCGTGGCGATGGTCATGGAAGATTTGAAGCCGCGCGACATCTGTAATGAGGCAAGCTTTCACAACGCGGTGAAAACCGTGCTCGCGATCGGCGGATCAACCAATGCCTGCGTGCATCTACCCGCGATGGCCGGACGGCTTGGCATCAAGCTGCCGCTCGATGTCTGGGAGCGTTATAACCGCGAAATTCCGGTGCTCGCGAACATCATGCCCGCCGGGGAAGCGTTGATGGAGGACTTCTTCTTCGCCGGCGGTTTGCAGGGTTTGCTCAAGCAGATTGAGACCCATCTCGACACCCGTTGCCGCACGGTCACGGGGTCCACGCTTGGCGAACACTTGAGCGTGGCCAAGGTCTTCAACCACGAGATCATCCGCCCGCTCGACAATCCGGTGTCGAAGCAGGCCATTGCCGTTGTGACTGGCAACCTCGCGCCGCGCGGTGCCGTGATGAAACCGTCTGCCGCGTCACCGCATCTGCTCAGGCACGCGGGTCCGGCGGTGGTTTTCGAGAACTTCGCCGACATGCAGGCGCGCATCGATTCGCCGGATCTGAACGTCAGCAAAGACTCGGTGCTGGTGCTCAAAAACGTCGGCCCGGTCGGTGCACCGGGCATGCCGGAAGCGGGCAATTTGCCGATCCCGAAAAAGCTGCTCGAACAGGGCGTGCGTGACATGGTGCGCATCTCGGACGCGCGCATGAGCGGCACCCACTACGGCACCTGCGTCCTGCATGTCTGCCCGGAAGCGGCGGTGGGTGGTGCGCTGGCGCTGGTGCGCGAAGGTGACATGATTGCGCTTGACGTCGCCGCGCGCAGCATCACCCTGCAGGTGCCGGTGCAGGAACTGGACCGTCGCCACGCCGAGTGGCTGTTGGCGCAGCAGGCAAGCCCCTCGACACGCCGTTACAACCGCAGCTACGCTGCGCTTTATCAGCAACATGTCACACAGGCCGACGAAGGCGCTGACTTTGATTTCCTTCAAGGCGCAGAATTGCTGCCCGAACCCACCATTTTCTGAACATCATGGCATTGAACAATTCTTTCAAACACGCGCTGCTCAATCGCGAGCGACTGGTCGGTGGCTGGTTCATGTCAGCGTCCCCTGCGATGGCAGAAGTCATGGCCAACGCCGGTTACGACTTTCTTGTCATCGACATCGAGCACTCAACGGCCAGCACGCACGACCTGCATGCGCTGTTGCAGGCGACTGCCGAGAGCAGTACCCCGGTGGTCGTGCGCATGGCATCGCAGGACAGGACGCAGATCAAATTCGCGCTCGACCTTGGTGCGCTGTCGCTGTATTTTCCGATGGTCAATACCGTCGATGAGGCTGTTGCGCTAGCTCGTGCCTGCCGCTATCCGCCATTCGGTGATCGCGGCTTCGCGCGCATGCATCGCGGCAGTCGCTACAACACCATTCCCGATTATTTTGAGCGCATCAATCAGGAGGTGTGCGTTATCGCGCAGCTTGAGACGCCGCAGGCGATGGCCGCGGCCATGCAGATCGCGGCGGTTCCCGGTATTGACGGATTGTTCGTCGGGCCGGGCGATCTCTCGGTGGCGCTGGGGCACGGCGGGGATGTAACGCATCCGCAGGTGCGTGAGCTGATGGCGGAAGTGGGCAGCTTTTGCCGCCGCGCCGGCACACCGCTGGGCACCGTAATGCCGACACCGGAGCTCGTGGCCTGGGCCTATGAGGTCGGGTTCAATTTTGTCTCGCACGCGAGTGACATCGGCCTGTTGATGAATGGTGCCAAAGCCGGGATCGCGAGAATCCACCACCTCGCGTCCGACACCCGGATGACGGATCCGCCCACCGTGGTGGCGCCAACGGCTTCTTATTGAGCGGATGGATGCAATGGATTTCACGCAGTTTGATCGCCTGATTTCGCTGATTCCCAATGCTGCGGCTGAGCATGAGGCGACCGCGCGCTCGCTGGACGGTGTCGACTTTTCATTCTCCGTTGCCAGTTTTGGTGCGGGAATTTTTCGTCTGCGACTCAATGCGATGGCGAAGCCGGACTACGGCCTGATCGTCGCGCGCCCCACTGATGACGGGCAAATGACACGTGGCGACAATTGGTTGACGATCACGACCGGCAAGTCATCGCTGACGCTTGAGTCCGACGCCGCTCACGCCGTCAACCTGACACTGCGACATAAAGGCAAAACGCTGCTGACCAGTATCACTGACGAGCACTTTCGCGGCATGGCGAAACCGCTGGAAGCGATGCGCATTGCACCGTTCGGGCTTACGAATTCACAGGCTGTCGCGGCTTTTGCGCTGTCGTCCGATACGCCGGTCTATGGCCTCGGTGAAAAGGGCGGCGCCCTTAACAAGCGCGGCCAGCTCGTCAACTCGCGTGTGGAAGATGCGCTGGGCGTCAATACCGATCTGAGCTACAAGAACACGCCGTTTGCCTGGGCCATCACGCCCGACGGTTGCTGGGGGGTGCTTGCGCACACAACGGTCGATGTCGCGCATGGCGTGGGTCATGCCCAATGGTCGAATCGCAGCTACGTGATCGTTGCCGACGAACCGCAACTTGATCTTTTCTTTTTCGCAGCGGACACGCCGGCGCAAGTCATCGCCGCGTATCACCGCATGACCGGCAAACCGGAGAATGTGCCGCTGTGGTCGCTCGGCGCCTGGGTCAGTCGTGCCTATTACAAAAATGAGGCGGACATTCTGGCGACGGCACGCGAATTCCGCGAACGCAAATTTCCGGTCGATGTGATCACGTTTGACGGCCGCGCGTGGCAGGACACGCCCACCCGTTTTCACTTCAATTTCGATCCGTCGCGCTACCCCGACCCGGCACGCGTGATGGGTGAGCTGAAAGCGCTCGACTACAAGATCTGCTGCTGGGAATATCCGCTCGTTTCGGTTCACCATCCGGAGTACCGGAAGTACGAACAGAATGGCTACTTCCTGAAAAGAGCAGATGGTTCCGAGCTGATTTTTGAGTGGGACACCGGCAAGAAGACAACGCCGTTTGGTCCAACGCTAACGCCATTGCCACCGTCCGGCCTCGTCGATTTCACCAATCCTGCGGCGTATGCGTGGTGGCGCGACGAGCACAAAAAACTGTGGGAACTCGGTGTCGATACGATCAAGAGCGACTTTGGCGAACAGGTGCCGCAGGACGCGCTGGCGCACAACGGCGACAGCGGCGCGCGCGTGCATAACGTCAACGCGCATCTGTACAACCGCTGCGTGTACGAGGCGTCGCGCGCTGCTTATGGTGATCAGGCCTGTGTATGGGGACGGGCCGGGTGGATCGGATCGCAACGTCACCCACTGCAATGGGGCGGCGACCCGCAGAGCGATTGGGAAGGCCTTGCCAACAGCCTGCGCGCCGGCATGAATCACGGCCATTCGGGTACGCCGTTTCACGCGACCGACGTCGGCGGTTTCTACGGCGCGGCACAACCCGAACCGGCGCTCTACCTGCGCTGGGTGCAGGCGGCGGTGTTTGCGTCCCACTTCCGCATTCACGGCATCGGTGCCCGTGAGCCCTGGTGTTTTGGCAAAGACGTCGAGCGCATCGCACGTGAGTTCTTCGAGATTCGCTACAAGCTGTTGCCCTATCTTCGTGGCGCCTGTGATCTCGCCGCGCAAACCGGTCTGCCGGTCATGCGCTCGATGGCGCTCATGCACCCGGACGATCGTGTGGCGCGCGGCTTTGAGCAACAGTTCTATTGCGGACCGCATCTGCTGGTGATGCCTGTGCTCAACCGTGACGGCGACGTTGAAGCTTATCTGCCCGATCATGCGGGCGGCTGGTACGAGCTGTGGAGCGGCATGCATGTTGACGGCGGCGAGGTGATTTCGCTCAATTACGATCTCGAGCGCATTCCCGTTTTTGTCAAGGCGGGCACGGCCTTGCCGATCGGTCCGGTCGTACAGTCCACGCGACCGCTTGAGGATCAGACACCGGTCGTCGCAATCGCGGAATTTGGCGCCACCGCAAAGGGTCGTTACGACGTGTGCAGCGGCGAGCGCTCCTGCGTGCGCGACGGCGCCGACTGGAGAAGCTACGGTCAGCGCGTGATGAACGTGAGGCGGTTTCTCTAGTTCTTCGGGGTTTCAGGGTCAGCGACCGACGCGACCGGTCGTCGAACGGATAACTTATTGCGTCCGTTTGCGGCTCTTTTCTGTTAACAGCTTTTCATGCAAATCGCCATTTAACAGGGCTTAATGAGCAGTTCTTGCATTTATCGACTTTGTATCTTTTCAAGCGCTGAGCCCTTCGCCGGCGTCATTTCGCTAAAAAGCTGCTAGTTGTCTACAGCCTCGCAGCCAGGGTCGTCATCACTTTCGCGCTCGCGCGCATGAGCGCCTGTGCGGCGCCGGGAAGCTCGCGAGCACCCAGCGATCGCGCCGTTTGCGCGTGGCCCGCCTCGTCAGCCTTCATTTGTGTGACGATGGCACGGCTGGCCTTGTCCGCCACCGGTAAACGGTCGAGATGAGACGCCAGGTGCGCCTCAACCTGTTCCTCTGTCGCTTGCAAAAAGCCGAGTGAAGTTCGGTCGTTGATGGCACCGGCGACGGCGCCAATGGCAAATGCTCCGGCATACCAAAGCGGATCAAGCAGACTGGTGCGGCCACCAAGCTCGTGGACGCGATCACGTGTCCAGGCGAGATGGTCCATCTCTTCGTCGGCAGCATGGGCCAGTTTTTCGCGCAAATACGGCGATCGTGTCGCGATCGCCTGCCCCTGATAAAGCGCCTGCGCCGCGACCTCACCGGCATGATTGACGCGCATCAGGCCAAGCGCGGACGCGCGTTCGCCATCGTTGAGATCAGGCGCCACAACACCTGCTGCGGGACTCGGGCGACGCGGCACGACGGCGCCCGACAGCGTACGAATGGCACGATCAAAAGCCAGAATCAGCGGGTCCATGATGATTGATGCAGACTGGATATTCAGGCGCCATTGTGCCAAATGCGCCAATAAAAAAGGGCGCCGAAGCGCCCTTTAAGCATCTGACCGTATTCGATTAGAAACGGTGAATGATGCCGATTGCGGGCGTGTTCAGCTTGCCACCCGTTTCGTTCTTCATAGCCGAGTAGTAGGCGTAGAACTGCGTACGCTTCGAGAACGTGTAGTCATACACGAACGAAACGTGCTTGCCGCCACCAATCGACCAGCGGCTGACCAGCTGAGCAGCGGTCGGCGCGGTGTAACCCACCGGCGGCGTCCATGCCCAGGCAGCGCCGTTGTCACGTTGGCTGTACTGCAGACCCACGTTGTGTGCGCCCAGCGGAACCTGCGCAGCAACGTCAAAGTACTTCATCTTCAACGTGCCGGTCGCCAGTTTGTAGCTGGTGACATCGTAGGAACCGTCAACGCGTGCTACACCAAAGTTATAGCGACCGTAGATACGCCATGCGTTCTGGTCATGCGTACCGGTCGTCGTGCCTGCGAGACCGCCGAAGTCTTTGTGCAGCGCGTACGTTGCGGCAAGTGTGATCGGGCCGTTTGCATACACAACGGCTGTATCCCACAGCTTCGCTTTCGGCGAAGTCGCGACTTCATCAATCATCGAGTACATGGTGCGCAGCGTGAAGCCGCCCATGTTCGGGGTCGCGTAGCTAATTGCGTTAGCCGAGCGAGCGTCGAAGTTACCCTGGTTGTTGGCGCCAGACGTGCCGCCACGACCGTAGTTCGTGAACAGTTGGTTGAAGCCGAAGCCAGGACCACCCGACACACCGTTGTTACGGTTTTGCGCGCCGGTCGAACCGATGTTTTGGTGCGCCAGACCGAGGACGTCATCGTACGGTGTCAAACCGTAGCCGAATTTGACTTCGCCCCAGCCCGGATTGCCCAGACCAACCCACGCTTCACGACCCCACATGACGTTACCACCGAGGGTGCCGTCATCTGAGCCGAAGCTGTTTTCGAGCTGGAACATGGCGTACAAGCCGCCACCGAGCTCTTCGCGACCACGGAAACCGAAGCGCGACGAGTTCGCGGTCATACGGTTGACCGTTGCACCGCTACCGCCACGGGCGATCGCCGTATTTGGGTCTTGCGTACCGCGATTGGATTCAATCGAGGTGTTGATGTAGCCGTACAGCGTGACATTGGCCGTCTGCGCGGAAGCCGCGACAGACCCCACAATCGCTGCGACCGCAAGTGCCGTTTTAGTTAATTTCATGAGGACTCCGAGAAGACTGTTACAGGTAGCAAACCGGGGAGCCGAAACTCCCCGTGCAGACGCTCAGATTAGAAGCGGTGACG
>CAYMSY010000001.1:12513-16264 GCA_964393195.1 uncultured Alcaligenaceae bacterium
AAGTCAGACTGCTTGGCGCTGCCTTGCTTCAGTTGGCCCACTTGAGCGATCACCGAGAACGCGCCCAGAGGAGCCATTGCACCGATGTGCCATGCCTTGATCTTGGCAGCCGTCGTCGACGGGTTGCTGAACTGGAAGTAGCTGGCCGACAACGAAGCAACACCGAAGTTGTAGCTTGCGCCTGCGAGCACGTTGCGTGCAACGGTCAGACCGGTTGCGCCTTTGCGGTCGCCCCAGCCCAAGCCAGCGTAGATCGGGCCGTTGCTGTATTCAGCATTCAAGCCAAGCGTACGACCGGCGCTGCTGCTGCCAGCAACTTCACCGAATGCGTACATGGCTTGAGCCGTGAAGCCGCCCATGTTCGGCGTTTTGTAGATAACCGAGTTATCAATACGCAGCGTGGTGTTGGAGTCAATCAGCAGGAACTGGTTGGTCACGACGCTGGGGTTGCTGTAGCAGTCCAGATCGGCGCTGCAACCAACGTAGAAAATCGGGGAATATTGACGACCAACGGTCAGGGAGCCGAAGCCACCATTCAAACCAACATAGGCTTGACGACCGAACAGACGATTGCCCTGACCGAGCGCGCCGGTTGAGCTGTCAAAGCCGTTTTCGATCGTGAAAACAGCGTTCAGGCCGCCACCCAGCGCTTCAGAGCCACGAAGGCCCCAACGCGAGCCCGACAGGCCACCGGCGTCGAGTACGTTCAGGCTTTTACCGCCGTTGTTTGCGCGGATGTTGGCCAAATAGGTGTCGACCACGCCGTAAAGCGTAACGTTCGCGGTTTGCGCCGAAGCTGCACCAGCTGCAATCGCGCTCACTGCCAAGGCAACGAGTTTCTTGTTCATAACAGTCTCTCCTCAGATATTGACGGTTAACGCCGTTCCCCATAAACGGGATGGGGAGGGACGCCAACAATTTTTCTTCCAACACAAACTCGGAAGCTGCTTTAATTCTGCCAAATTGCGTCCATTCGTCCAACCTTATCCGCTGCTTGCCCCCGCACCGAGCGCATCGCCTTGTTGTCAATTTGCAACAGGGCAGGCCGCCGATCCTGCGACGCAGTCGCACCTCAAAATTCGCGAAGACTGCACGCTAACTCTTTGATATAAAAGCAATTTATGATGGCCCTGCTGCCAATCGCCAGCGCGAGTCTGGTGTTGAGTTTTTGCATCTGCCTGGCAATCTGGCGGGGGCAAATCGTCAGCCCGTTAAGCCACCCGAGCGAGCGCTCACTTCACGGCGGTCCCGTCCCTCGCGGCGGAGGCTTGGGCGTGGCCGTCGCGCTGCTGTTCGGGCTCGTGTCCACCGAAGCACCGGCAGCGCTGGTCGTTGCCGCTTTATCCGTATGGGCCATATCGGCTTGGGACGATTGGGCTGGAGCCGCACCGCTTACCCGGCTGGTTGTGCACGTTCTGGCGTCCATGACTATCGCATCGATTTGGGCGCCAATAACTACGCCAATTTTTGTTATTTTGTCGACATTGGCGCTCATCTGGTCGATAAATCTGTTCAATTTCATGGACGGCGCAGATGGCATTGCAGCGGCAACCGCGGTCATTGGAGGCATGGCGCTGGCCGCGTTAACTTTTCTGCAAGCCCCAACTACGGAGATCAGCCCCTTTGTTTTAAACGGATCGCTGCTGGTCGCTTCTGCCGCTCTTGGCTTTTTGCTGCTTAATTTGCCCCCCGCCAGGATATTCATGGGCGATGGCGGCTCGACGGTCTTGGGTCTGGTGCTGGCCACATTGAGCGCTCTGGGGGTTGTCGACGGCCATTGGAGCGTGGCAATACCGCTTGTCGTCTTCATGCCCTTTTGGGCGGATGCCACTTACACGCTCATCCGGCGCACGATTGGCGGGCACAACCCCCTGAGACCACATCGCGACAACCTGTATCAGCGTCTCGCGCTGGCGGGGCTTGGTCATCGCGGCGTCCTGCTCTGGATCGTCGGATGGAACCTGCTGTCGGTTCTGATCGCCTATATGTTGCGCGAGGCTGCGGGAGTGACAGCATCAGTGCTCGCGCTTGCCTATGCTGCGTTTTACGTCGCCATCACTGAATGGACGTTGCGAAAACAACCCAATCTTTTGATGAACCCGCGCGCCTTTCTGGCGCTGCTGTATGACCTTTTCGCAGCCGCTTGCGCCTGGGCACTGCTGTTCTGGGCCCGATTCAATTTCAATATCGACAGCGCTGAATTCACGGCGCGTGACGTTGCACGCAGCCTGTCCTTTGTAGTTCCCGTGCACGCCTTTGTATTCGTCGGGCTTGGCCTGTATCAGGGGTTGTGGCGCTTCGCGAGCATGGCCGACTTGCGGCGCATCGTGTTGGGTGCGTTTATCGCCGCCGCTTGTACTGCGGTGCTGTTCGGAATCGTCCGTCCGGATTCATTCATCTGGCCACGCACCGTGCTGCTCCTCCAGCCATTCCTTCTGGTGGTGTTGATGGGAGGCGCGCGGTTCGCTTACCGAAGCTGGAAGGAGCATCGGCTCTACGGTCTTGCAGCCGCCAAAGGTGAACCGGTGCTGGTGTTGGGAGCTGGTGCTGCGGGCGCCCGTCTGGTCAGCGAGCTTGCAAAATCTGAAACGTGGCACGTCGTCGCCCTGCTGGATGATGACGTCAGCAAGGTGGGAGCGCGTGTACACGACACTCCGGTCGTCGGCAAGCTTGACCAGACGAGGGATGTCGCCAAACGCTTCGGCGCACGACACGCAATCATTGCGATGCCGAACGCCAACCACGATGCACGCCGGCGCGCAGTAGAAATTGCGGCGTCAGCAGAACTGACTGCCTTGACAGTGCCCTCCTATGATGAACTGTTGTCAGAAGATTCACCGCTCGCGAAACTTCGTGCGGTAGAACTCGAAGACCTGTTGGGGCGGGACCCGGTGACACTCAACACGGTCGGCCTTGAGTCATGGCTTTCCGGCCGCACTGTTCTGGTTACCGGCGCAGGCGGCTCCATCGGCACCGAACTGTGCATACAGGTTGCACGTTTTCATCCCGGACGGCTCGTTATGGTCGACATCTCGGAGTTCGCGTCGCATGTGATCGGCGAACACATGGCGACACGCCTGCCACGAGAACGTCTGGAAGTCTACGTCGGTGATGCGCGCAGCCGCGCTCGCATGTCAGAAATTTTCGCGCGCGAAAAACCGCAAGTGGTATTCCACGCGGCGGCCTACAAGCATGTACCGCTCACGGAGTCCGTTAATGCATGGGAAGCCGTGCGCAACAACGTGCTCGGAACACTGACTGCCGCAGAGTGCGCCCGGGATGTTGGCGCCGAAAAATTCGTGCTGGTATCAACCGACAAGGCCGTGCGCGCGTCCAGCATCATGGGCGCCAGCAAGCGTCTGGCCGAGCTGGCAATCATGGAATTGCCCGATGAGCCGACACAGTTCGTCAGCGTTCGTTTCGGCAACGTGCTCGGCAGCAATGGCAGCGTAATTCCAAAGTTCAGGGAACAAATATCGACAGGCGGTCCGGTCACCGTGACACATGCCGAGATGACGCGCTATTTCATGTCCATTCCGGAAGCGGCTCAGCTGGTGTTGCAGGCTGGCCTGATTGGACAGTCGCGCTCGCTCTACGTGCTCGACATGGGTGAGCCGGTGCGTATCGTTGATCTGGCGCGCGAACTGATCAGGTTGGCCAAAGGAACATCGCACTCGATTCCCATCGTTTTTACGGGCCTTCGCCCTGGCGAAAAAATGCACGAGGAACTGATTGGAGGTGGCGAACGCTT
>CAYMSY010000001.1:16364-36399 GCA_964393195.1 uncultured Alcaligenaceae bacterium
AAGATCTCGTCAGCGTCACGAATGGAGCTGAGCCGATGTGCCACCTGAATCACGGTATGTGATCTACCCAGCACACGCAGCGAATCCTGAACGATACGTTCCGATTCGGTGTCCAGCGCTGATGTTGCCTCATCGAAAAGAACGACCGATGAGCCCTTGTATAAAGCACGCGCAATCGAAATGCGCTGGCGTTGACCACCTGAAAGCAGGCCGCCTCCTTCGCCCACTTTGGCGTTGTAGCCGCCGGGCAACAATGCAATGAAAGCGGCGGCGCCAGCGGCCTCTGCCGCCCACCGGACGCGTTCAGTATTGATTTCATCCGCCGCAACACCAAAGGCGATGTTCGCACTGATCGAGTCATTAATGAGCAACACGTCCTGAGCGACCAGTGCAACCTGACGGCGTAGCGCCTCCACGCCAAGCACTCGCGTGGAAACCCCGCCCAGCAGAATGTCTCCAGACTGTGGCTCATAGAAACCCGCAAGCAGAGCGATTGCGGTCGATTTGCCGCTGCCAGAGGCCCCTACGAATGCGACATGGCGACCATGATCAATCTGTAACGACACGTCCGCCAGTGCATCGGTATCACGATTCGCATACCGTACGGTGACCGCGCTGAAGCGAATACTGGAACTGGACGCGACCTGATCGGCAGCGCGTATGCCGGCGATTTCGGATTTTTTGTTGAGCGCCTCAACAGGCTCGTCCAAAACAGAAAAGACGCTGGACGCGGCGGCAAGCCCTCGTTGCAAAACCGAGTTCACCGAGGAAAGGCTTTTCAGCGGTGGCAGCACCGACAGCAACGCAGTAAAAAACACAAAGAAGTCACCCGCAGTCAATGCGCCACGTTGCCCTTCCTGAATGGCCAAGGCAACAATGCCGGCGATGGCAAGCGAGACGACCAGATGCATCAGCGGTGCGCTGGCGGCGTTGGCTGTCTCCTGCTTCATGATGGTTTGCCGTACGCGATTGCTGCGCTCGGCAAACGCCCGCGTCATTTGCTCGAATGCGGCATAGATCTTGACGGCGCGCTGATTACTCAGGCCCTCATCGGCAAACCGCGACAGCTCTCCCATCTGCGCCTGCAGCGCAACGCTGGCCGCTCTCAGACGTTTTGTCATGAAGCGAACAACGACGGCAACAATCGGCGCAACGAGAAACACCCCGAGCGTCAACTTCCAGCTGATCGAGGCCATCAGCACGATCGCCACCACCAGCTTGAGCGAATCCTGCACGAGTGTGGTCAGCGCCTGGCTGGTTACGGCACCGACCTGCTGAATGTCGTAGGTAATTTTGGATGTGAGCTCGGCAGCGGCGCTGCGATCGAAGAAACTCACCGGTAGCCGCAACAGGTGCGCAAATGTCGTTTGCCGCAAATCAAATACAACGCGACTGGACACCCAGTGCAGAGCGAGGTCACCGAGAAAATTGGCGGCGCCGCGCAAGGCAAATATGGCTACGAGCAACAGTGGAAACCACAAGATTGGCAATGCGTCCAGCGCCTTCGTCAGTGGAGCCAGAAAAGATTGCGTCAGGGCACTTTGGCTCAGGGCAGCGCCAGCTCCTGTCACTTGCGATGATCCTGACGCAGTTTGATCGGCAACAAAGGCCCGATCAAGAATTCGCGAAAAGGCGATGGAAATGACGGGTTCCAGTAACGACACCCAAGCCAGCATCATCATGCCACCAAACAGGCGCCCACGATAGGGCTTGGCAAAGGCAAGCAGGCGCCGATATCGTTGCAGGTCACTGTTCATGCGCAAATTGTTGCATGGCGCCTGATAAACTGCGTCTACAGCACGGTGCTCCAACGACGCTTCAGAGGGTCGTCACGAGTGAAACGGGAAAACAGTGCCGCAAGATTCGTTGTCAGTTTCTTGCCATTCTGTTACTGCCCCCGCAACGGTAAGTCACATCAACGCTGGTCGCTACTGCCACTGGGCTTCATTCCCGGGAAGGCGCAACCGAAGTGCGGTGACAAAGTCCGGAGACCGGCCTTGCTGCTTTGGCGCCCGCCTCAGGTGCCAAATTTGATGCCAACTGTGCGGGGATGCGCGGTGAAGCGAATGCCTCGCCCGCGTGCCGTACCTGATGCATTCCCTTTATTCCTGTTCCCCAGCTGGCGCTCACAATGTGCCGAGCGGAGGGCTTGGCGTTTCAGGAATGTCATGTTTACTCCACACAGAAATCGAACACGATTCGTTCTCAAGCTAACGCCGCTTGCCCTGGCCTTCGCCGGGCTTGCTATCCCTACAACTACTCGTGCCCAAACCAAGACAGAAACTGTTGTCGTAACCGCCACGCGGGTACCCGAGCCAACGGGTGCGACTTTGCGCGACCTCACGGTCATTTATGCAGACTCTTTGCGTGAGTCGGGCGTGGTCGACATCATGGACGCATTGCGTCTCGTCCCCGGCGTTGAACTTTCACTCATTGGTCCCGGTGCTACGCCATCGATTTTCATACGTGGTGCGAACAGCAATCAAACGCTGATACTGGTCGATGGACAACGCATCGGATCTTCGTTCAGCGGTCTGACGGCCCTTCAGCACCTGAACATTGATCAGATTGAGCGCATCGAAGTACTACGCGGACCTGCGGCCAGTCTCTACGGTGCGGATGCGGTTGGCGGGGTAATTCAGATATTCACTCGACGCGACCGCAGTTTGGCGCTTCGAATTGCCGCTGGCGAGTGGCAGTCCAGCCAAGTCAGTGCGAATGCCGGTCTGGGCAACTCCGACGATGGTTTCTCGGTTAATGCAAGCCAGAATCGAAGCCGTGGTTACAACGCAATTGTCAATCCGGGTGACTATAGCTACAACCCGGACCGTGACGGCTATCGTTTCCGCACGGCTCAGATCAACGGCGCACTGACCCTGTTCACCGCATTAAAGCTCGGCTTGTCAGCGTTCGAAACTCGCGGCAAATCGCAGTACGACGGCGACTCGACTTACGACGATCGCATTGCTTCGGTAGTCAACAATGTCTCGCTCAACGCAGATTTTCGGGCGACAGATACATGGTTGAGCACGCTTCGGTTGGGCAGCGGAGGGGAAAAATCGGTGTTCGACTCGACATTCGCGGGCAGTTATCAAACGAGGCACGACCAGCTGGTCTGGCAGAACACCTTGCGCGTCAACACTTCGCTGAGCCTGCTTGGCGCGGCAGAGTGGCGGCGGGAATCTGTCTCCGGCAGCGACAGTCTGCCGGTCACCACGCGACGCACGAGCAGCGTGCTGATTGGCAGTGACTGGACACGGGATGCGGTGCGCGTCAATACGTCCGTGCGACTGGATAACAGCAGGCAGTATGGTACGCGCACTACAGCAAGCGGTTCACTGGGTTACCGCTTCTCGCCCGCACTGCGCGCGACAGTCAATGCCGGCAGCAGCTTCAAGGCGCCGACGTTCAACGATTTGTACTACCCCGGCTATGCCAACCCCAATCTCCGGCCAGAGCGCGGTCAAAGCGTCGACGCAGCGCTTCACTGGGCGCCAACAAGCGCCTCGAAGCTGAGCGCCACGATCTATCAAAACCATGTGCGCGACCTGATCCAGTTTGAATGCGATGCCAACTACAACTGTGCGCCGCAAAACGTTTCGAAAGCGCGATTGCGGGGGTTGACACTGGCCGGTGCAACGCGAATTGGCGGCTATATGTTTGATGGTAGCGTCGATTTTGGTGATCCAAAAAACGTCACTACAGAAAAGGACCTCGCCCGTCGGGCCCGACAGCATGCGGCACTGAAAGCCAGCGGTGATGTACTGGGCATTGCGACCGGGATCGAGTTAATCGCTTCCGGCAAGCGCTATGACAACGCGAGCAATAGTCGCAACCTTCCCGGTTATGCACTGCTCAATGTTCACGCGTCCAGAATCGTCCTGCCCGGCGTCCGAATCGGGGTTCGGATCGAGAACGCTACAGACCGCGACTATCAACTGGCGTATGGCTATGCGACTGGCGGGCGTCGCGCCTGGTTGACGCTCGCCGTGGAGCGCTAGGCACCGTGCGCAGGCTGTCAACGCTGGCCGTGATGCCGTGGTTTGCCATGCACGTGCTGGCTGCGCAAACCACTGCGGTTTCATCGCCGCAGCGCATCGTCAGCCTGTCACCGCATGCGACCGAATTGCTGTATTCGGCCGGACTTGGTGACCGCATCGTCGGCGTCAGCGAAGCATGCGACTTTCCGGATGCTGCAAAACGGAAACCCAAAGTCAGTGGTTACCGCGGCACCAACGTCGAAGCGGTGCTCGCGCTGAAGCCCGATCTCGTCGTCTCGTGGCCCAGTGGAAATCGTGCCACCGACACCGACGCCATCGCCCGTTTTGGCGTTAAAGTGCATGCCAGTGAGCTGTCAACTTTGGCCAGTATCACCGACGAGCTGCGCCGCTTCAGCAACTGGTCGTCAGCAACTACCGGAAAAAGCGAAGCGCAGCAGCAGGCAGATGCCGCCGATGCACTCGTCGAAAATCTGCGCAGGCAATACTCGGGCGCCCGCAAGCTGCGGGTGTTCTACCAACTCGGTCAAGGCAGGCTGTTCACGTTGACCGACAAACATGTGATCGGCGAGGCGCTTGGTGCGTGCGGCGCCGAAAACATATTTGGCAAACTCGCGCTGCCCGCGCCCGAGGTGTCGCGCGAGGCCGTGCTGGCAGCAAAACCCGATGCCGTGCTGCTTGCAGACGAAAAGTCATTGCGGTCTGTCCGCGCCGACTGGCAGGCAAACAAACTGTTTGCGACTGCAGACGTGTCGACCCGCGTTGCAGCGGTAGACGGCGCACGTCTGCACCGTCCGACGCTTCGCACATTTGCTGCGGTCAAGTCGATGTGCGACACGATTGATCAGATCCGGCAGACACTCCGCTAACATGAGTCTCGGCAGTTGTCGAAGCACCGTGGAAACGACGTGAGCAAAGCCTTTACCAAAGAAAATGAAGAAGCCCCCGAGGTCGATGACGAGGAGGACCTTGCGCTACCAGCACTGCCGGCTGGCTCAAAAAACTACATGACCCCCGGCGGACATGGGCGCCTGAAGGCTGAACTGGAACATCTGACCACTGTCGAGCGCCCGGAAGTCACGCGTGTCGTGTCGTGGGCGGCCAGCAACGGCGATCGCAGCGAAAACGGCGATTATCTGTACGGCAAGAAGCGGCTGCGCGAAATTGACCGCAGGATGCGTTATCTCATCAAGCGGCTTGACGCAGCGGAGGTCATCGACCCCGCCACCCGCGATGTTGATCAGATTTACTTCGGCGCGACCGTAACCATCGTCAATCAGCGCGGTGAAGAGCGAACCATTTCCATCGTGGGGCTCGACGAAGTTGATCCGCAGCGCGGCTATGTGAGCTGGGTTAGCCCGATTGCACGCGCGCTGACCAAGAGCAGTGAAGGCGATATCGTGATGCTGCGCACGCCCGGCGGCATTGAAGAGCTAGAGATTCTGTCGATTGAGTACAAGGCTCTTGATACACATCTTGCACCAAGCCACCTGACGCTCTCGGCAAATCCTGCTGCAGACAATCGCGCAGCTTGATATAGTTTGCCCATGAAAGCGACGATCGATGAACTGGAAGCCGCACTCGACGCGGTGGCGGCCCGACTAAAAGCGCTGGCTGAAGAAAATGCACGCTTGCGTGCCGAGCTGGTTGCCAGCCAGGAGCGGATGCGTGCGGCCGGATTCAAGCTGCGTGCCGTTGTTGAGCGTATTCCGCACGAACAAGCCGTTCCGGCGATACAGGAAAAAGCGGCGTGAGCGTGACACTGGAAGCCGTCATTCAGGGGCGGGTGTTCCGCTTGGGTGCGCCCGAGTCCGAACGTGAAGCGCTGGCCAAGGCAATTTCCATCGTCGAAGCCGAATGTGCAGTGATTGCGCAGAAACAACCCACCGCTGAAATCGAGCGTGTGTTGTTGCTCACTGCGCTCGAACTGGCGGCCAATAAGCCTGCTGAAAGTATTGACCCGCGCGTTGAGTCGCGCCTGCTGGCGATGACGTCGAAATTGAAGCGCTCGCTCACAGAAACTGAGCGCAAACTCTCTGCGGCAGAAGCGTAGAATCAGCACTGCTCCTGCGGTGTTCGTGGCGGTCGAAAATTTCTTTGAGCCAATGCGCTTGTCGCGAGGAAGCCTGACCTTACTGTGGACGTGTGCGCGGCTCTTGATCGGCGACTCCGGTTTCCTTTCTCGCCAGCTGTGCCTGGCGCCACGGTGCAGGCATCCACTCTTGAACCCCGGTTCAAGATGACGGCCGTTGCGGCATGCGCGGGAGTCTGAATTCATTGATGGGGAGTCGTTTGACTCCCCATTTTCTTGAGGGCGTTTGAGGGACACGGCATGCGGTACTGGTTGATGAAGTCCGAACCCGGCGAATACGGCATTGACGACCTCAAGCGCGACAAGAAGAGCGCGTGGTTCGGTGTGCGCAACTATCAGGCGCGCAACTTCATGCGCGACGACATGAAGGTCGGCGATCTCGCGTTCTTCTATCACTCAAGCTGCCCGGAGCCCGGTATCGCGGGCATCTGCAAGATCGCGTCGAAGCCGATTGCCGACGTCACCCAGTTTGATCCGGAAAATCCGCACTACGACCCGAAATCAAAGGCCGACAGTCCGCTGTGGGTGTGTGTCGAGGTGTCTTTCGTCAAAAAGACAGCTCTGGTACCCCTCGCTGCGCTGCGCGCAGCGCCCGAGCTCGCCGAAATGCGCATCCTGCAACGCGGAAACCGCCTGTCCATCACGCCGATCGCTGATGCCGAGTGGGCGTACATCAATACAACCCTGCTCAAAACCGGATAGCTGCCAGCGGGTCGTCAGCCACCGGCACTAGACTGCCGACTCACCTTCAACCCTCGCTTTCATGGAATATCTCGACGCCTGGTTTTTTGGCTACATCGCGCTTGGCCTGGTGGTCGGCTTTCTGGCGGGCCTGCTCGGCATTGGCGGCGGCATGACGATGGTGCCGGTGCTTGCCATCATGTTTCCGGCGCAGGGGTTTCCGTTTGAGACGAAGATGCAGGTCATCCTCGCCACCTCGATGGCAACCATCATCTTCACGTCAATTTCTTCAGTACGGGCACACCACGCCAAGGGTGCCGTGCACTGGAAGGCGCTACTGGCGATGGCGCCGGGGATTCTGGTTGGCAGCTTCATCGGCACCCGCGTCGTATCACACATGTCGACGGTGTTTCTGGCGGTCTTCTTTACCTGCTTCCTGTTCTACACGGCAACGCAGATGCTGGTGAACTTCAAACCGAAAGCGTCACGCACGCTGCCGGGGACGGCAGGCCTGTTCGCAGCAGGCACGGTGGTCGGTTTTCTCTCGGCTATGGTCGGTGCCGGCGGCGGGTTTTTCTCGGTACCTTTCCTGTCGTGGTGCAACGTTCCCGTGCACACCGCCATCGGCACCTCTGCCGCGCTCGGCTTCCCGATTGCGGTGTTCACCACGGTCGGCAATATCTTCAACGGCTGGAACATGCCGAACGTGCCGCAGCCCTCGCTCGGCTACATCTATCTGCCGGCGCTCGTTGGCATTTCGATCGCGAGCGTGCTGACAGCCCCCTACGGCGCACGGCTGGCGCATCGTCTGCCGGTGCAAACGCTCAAGCGCATCTTCGCCGTGCTGCTCTACGTGCTCGGTGCACGCATGCTCTGGGGCGTCCTCGCAACCTGACAGCTTTTTCCTGAGCCTTATATTTCATGGGGCTCAGGCGCTGATTATGCATAAAGTCGACTTATAGCATTTCAAACGCTTATGCCCTGTCCAATAGGGCTTTCATAAAAAAGCTATATCGACAAAAAATGCTCCGCGACCAGCTCAGCCGACACCTCCGGCCATTGTGCCGGCGACCATTTCGGCGCACGGTCCTTGTCAATCAGCAGTGCACGAACGCCTTCGCTGAAGTCATGATGCCGCTGAAACTGTTTCGCGAGCTTCAGGTCGAGCGCCAGCACGTCGGCGATGCCCCAACCGCGCGTTCTGCGCAGATACTCAAAGGTCACATGCGCCGCCGTCGGTGAACCCTGACTCAGGTTCTTCGCTGCGCTGACAAAGTGCGACTCGCGCGAGGCAAGCGCCTGCAGGTCGTCGCGATACGCGATCACGTCAGGCGCCGTGGCCAGCGCCTTGAGCGCTGCCGCATGCGTCTCCAGTACACTCGGCGCCACATTCGCCGGCACGGCTTGCGCAAGCACTGCCGCAGACGCCACGGCCCGGTTACGCCGCTCCTCGGACGTCCATTCACCGCGCTGCAACGCCACCATGAGTTCGCTCCGCGCATCCGCCGTCACCACCGCATCGGCGAGCCCGGCGTAAGCTGCGTCCGCCGCCGTGATGATGAGTCCGGTCAGCGCCATCAACTGACCGACGCCGACCGGAGCGCGATTAAGGAAGTAACCACCGCCGACATCGGGAAACAGGCCGATGTGAATCTCCGGCATGGCAATCTTCGAGTCTTCAACAAACACGCGATGACTCGCGCCCGCGACGAGCCCCAGTCCACCGCCCATGCAGACGCCATGGCTCAGCGCGACCAGCGGTTTCGGATACTGGTGGATCAAAAGATCGAGCTCATACTCAACGGTAAAGAAGGTGTCGCCGTAGGCAAAGCGATTGCCACTCGGGCTCTCGATCAGACCGCGCAGGTGACGCACCGCCTCCGCAACGTCGCCGCCGGCACAAAAGCCCTTGTCCCCGGCGCCTTCAAGCACCACGCAGACGACGGTCGAATCTGCGGCCCAGATGCGGAATTGCGCGAGCATCAGTTCGCACATTTCGAGATTCAGGGCATTTAGTTGCCGTGGGCGATTGAGCGTTGCAACGCCAATCAAGTGACCGCTGGACGTGGACTCGGTTCGGAACAGGACAGGAGATTCAGACATGAAGCAGATTCAGCACGGTACGCTGCGGGCAAGTGACGGCGGATATGAAATTATGTACGTGTCGCAATGGTCGCGACGCGTTCACGACAGGCGCGGGCGGGCTACAGCGTGCGCTCCCAGTTCTGTCCAACCAGATCCAGTCCGAATGAATGATGCCGCTCTTCGGCGATCAGCGAAAAACCTTCTGCCACGTAAATAGCACGCGCAGCATGCAGCACGTCGTTCGTCCACAGCGTCATGCGCTGGTAACCCGCGTCACGGGCGAAATCGATGCAGGTCCGCACCAGGCGCTTGCCCACGCCCAGCCCGCGCGCTTCGGGTACCAGCAGAACCATCCGTAATTTGGCAACGACATCGTCCTGTTTCACCACAAAGGCGCAGCCAAGGCGCTGTTCCAAATCACCCGTGCCACGGACCGCGATGTAGCAGACTTCCTTTGCTGCGTCGAACTGGTCAACAAAATCTGCGGCGATGCGCGCAACAAACGATTCGAAGCGAATGTCCCAACCATATTCGCGGGCATAAATTTCACCGTGCTTGCTGATAACCCAGCCCATGTCGCCCGGCTGATGTGTGCGCAGGTGAACCGCCGGGGCGATCACGTTTCCTGTTCCAGTGCGGGTGTCAACCGCGCCATGAACAGCGCATCAACATAACCGCCTTCGCGGAACGAGAAATCACGATGCTGGCCCTCGGCCCTGAATCCGAGCGACTCGTAGAGCGCAATGGCTCGCATATTGTCGGCATGCACGGACAGTTCGACCCGCGGATAGTTGGCCCAGTGGTCCGTAAAGTCCAGACAGGCGTTCATCAGTGCACGACCCACGCCGCGCCCCTGATACGCATCGGCAATCGAGATGCCGAGGCTGCACACATGCCGATGGCGCGGACTGTCAGACACCGGATGTACGCCCGCGTTGCCAGCAACGCGCCCATTAACGACCGCTACGAACGACACCTGACGGGTGCCTACGTTTCCGGCCAGGCGGGTGCGCCAGATTTCTGATGACGTGTAAGGATGCTGAAGGGTGCCGTTCGAGGCACTGCGGTCAGAAAAAACCCGGGCAAACGCCTCGGCGTCATCCTGCGTTGCGGGCCGGATCGTGATCCGGAGCGGCGTCGACTTGCGCGATCGCCTGCGCACAGGTAATGCGGGCGACGCTGGCGCCGGCATCATGACGGGATTGATACGCGACATCACCGTGCTGTCGACATAGCGCCCGTGATGCAGCACATCCCTGCGTTTCACGCCTTCGACCGCGAAGCCAAATGACGCATAAAACCGCAACAACGCCTGACTGCCGGCGTCGACCGAAGCCTCAATGCGACGAATCTGCAACCACTGGTCAGCCGCCGCAATGGCCGCCATCATCAATGCACGGCCGAACCCCTTGCGTCTACAGTCAGGCCGTATCGCCAGCAAGTCAATGCTGGCGCCATGTTTGCGCCGGATATGGTTCGGAAATCCGCGCAGCAGCAACAACCCGGCAATGCTGTCACCGTCCTGAGCCACGAGCGGCAGGCAGGCGGCATCCGCATACTCCGCCAGGCGCTTGTCCCAATATGCCGCACTCGAATACGGCACGGCCGACGTGAACGGCAACATCGACAAATCACCGAACAGCGCCGCGAGCGCGTTGGCATCACGCGGCTCGGCCCGGCGAATGGTCGGCGCAGCGATCATTTCTTTTTCGTGGCGGCCCTGGTTTTCGGTTCCGGCTCGGCCTTGGCGGCACTCGCCGCGCCACTTTTGGCCGCTGCCCCTTTGGGCGCCTTCGGCTCGCGTGGCGGGAATTCAAACCCGACCTTGACTTCGTCCTTCTTGCGCTCGACGACCAGGAACGCCTGAAATGGCCGCTTCGTCTTCGTCGAAATGAACTTGGTCAGCAGATCGGTCTTGCCAACATCGAGCAGTTTGGCCATCTGCTCGCGCTCGATCGGCTGTTGCAGGATGATGCGGCCTGAACGGAAATCACACTTGCGGGGCTTTTCCTTTTTCGCCGCGACTTCACAGATATAGGCGGTTTCCAGTTCGAATACGTTGTTGCCGCATTTCGGGCATTTGCCGACCGGCACCATCGTACTGAAGTCAACCGGATCAGCACCCTCGCCGACCGCGCCTTCGTTTTCATCCCAGTAGAACTCGATCTCGAGCGCGTCATTCATGCGCAGATTGGCGTCGAAGGTGCGGCCGAGCTTGGAACGGAAGCCCTGAAGGTTCTCGACCTTCTTTTCGCGAATGAGGGTTTCGGCCTCTTCCACCGACAACTGACGGCTGGCAAGAATTTTCCAGAATCCAAAATCACACTTCGTACAGGCGAACTTTTTGTAGTTCTCCTTCATCGCGCCGCCGCATTTCGGGCACGGTGTCTGCAGGTCCGCGAAATCGCCGGGCACCGTGTCGCTCTCGTAGCCCTTGGCCGCAGTCACAATATGCTTGGCCATGTCAACGATCTCAGCCATGAATTTTTCACGACTGATTTCGCCTTTTTCCATGCGCGCGAGCTGCGTTTCCCAATTCGCCGTAAGTTCGGGCTGCGTAAGCTCCGGGACATTCAGACCGTTCAGCAATGTAATCAGCGAAAAGGCCTGTGGCGTCGGTTTCAGTGCCTTGTCCTCGCGAACAAGGTACTTCTGCATGATCAGGCCCTCGATAATCGAAGCACGTGTGGCCGGTGTGCCAAGGCCCTTTTCCTGCATCGCTGCACGGAGTTCTTCGTCATCAATGAGCTTGCCGGCACCTTCCATCGCCGAAAGCAGCGTGGCTTCCGAATAACGGGCGGGCGGCTTGGTTTGCAACTCCTTCGCGATCACTTCCGACGCCGTGGGTGTTTCGCCCTTGCTGACCAGCGTCAAAGTACCTGTCTCTTCGGTATCCGCCTCCTTGCCGTACACCGCGAGCCAACCCGCGTTGACGAGTACCTTGCCCTCGGACTTGAATGCTTCACCTTCGACGCGGGTGATGCGCGTGGTCTGCTGAAACTCCGCTGACGGAAAGAACACGGCCAGAAAACGTTTCACGACCATGTCATAGAGCTTCTCTTCCAGCTCGTTCAGGGCCTTGGGAAGCTGCTGGGTCGGGATGATCGCAAAGTGGTCTGAAATCTTCGTGTTGTCGAACACACGTTTGTTGGCCGGCCGAATGTACTTTTTGGTACGAATCTCGCGGGCAAACTGACCGTAGCGATTGGTCTCTTCAAGCACTTCCAGCGTCTGTCCGACCGTTTGTACATAGTCTTCGGGCAACGCTCGCGCATCAGTCCGCGGATAGGTTAGCACTTTGTGCTTTTCGTAAAGCGCCTGAGCCAGCGACAACGTCGTCCGCGCAGAAAAGCCAAAGCGCGAGTTCGCCTCACGCTGCAAACTGGTCAGGTCATACAGCAGCGGCGGTGCCTGCGTGGTCGGTTTGCTTTCTTCCTCAACGACACCGGTCTTGCCCTTGCATTTGGCAACGATGGCTTTGGCGCGAGCCTCAGCATCTGGTTTCTTGGCGTCCGGTGTGTCAAAGATGCGTTCGGCCCGCGCGTGCTCGTCGTCGCCTTTCTTGAACTTCTCGTCGAACCAGCGACCGGCGTATTGCCCTGCCTTGGCGTCGAAGGTCGCATGCACCTCAAAATAGGTGCGTGCCACAAATTTTCGAATGCGCTCTTCACGTTCGACCATCAACGCGAGCGTCGGCGTCTGCACGCGACCCACTGTGGTGAGGTGAAAACCACCACTCTTGGAGTTGAACGCCGTCATGGCGCGGGTGCCGTTGATACCCACCAGCCAGTCGGCCTCGGAACGTGATCTGGCGGCATCCGCGAGTGGCAGCATGCTGGCGTCACTGCGCAGCTTGGCGAAACCGTCGCGGATGGCCGTTGGCGTCATGGATTGCAGCCAGAGCCGCTTGATCGGCTGCTTCGCCTTGGCGTGCTCGGCAATCAGACGGAAGATCAGCTCGCCTTCACGTCCGGCATCGCAGGCGTTGATGATTTCGCTCACGTCCTTGCGCTTGATCAGCTTGGTCAGCAGTCGCAGCCGGTCCGCCGTCTTCTCGATCGGTTTCAATCCAAAATGAGATGGTATGACCGGAAGCTTGGCAAATGTCCACTTGCCGCGCTTGACCTCTTCCTCTTCCGGTTCGCCCAATTCCACAAGATGGCCGACCGCAGAACTGATCACATACTGATCGTTCTCGAAGTGGTCGCCATCCTTCTTGATGTTGCCGAGCGCCTTCGCGATATCGCTCGCGACAGACGGTTTTTCGGCGATGATGAGTGTCTTTGCCATTTTTTCAGTGTAACCAGAAATCTTTTTGCGGCGGAAGCGCAATCCGCGCCATCACCCGCAAAGCCCCGTCTGGCTTGGGTTTCAGGCGGTTAGGGAAGCTTCTCTTCAAGCCGCCGCGCCTGAATGGTTGTCATTACCCAGGCCGTCTCGACGTCATGCTGTTTAGCCAGTTCAAGCAACTGCATGAATTCGGGACGGCATGCCCAGAGGCAGCCCTTGATGTCGATTCGGGCAGCAATTGCCAAACCGTTTTTGAGTTCGGCGACGGCCCGCGAATTATCGCCTTGCGACAATGCTGCCAGCGATTCGATCAGCGCCATGTCGACCAGCCAGGCATCGGGTCGACGGGTGCGCATCTCGAATACCCGCCGCGCGGCGCCGTACTCGCCAACCTGAAGCAGAAGCTGCGCCTGCATCGACGGCGTCGCCAACGACATGACGCCATGCTCGTCAATCTGGGCAAACAGCCGGCACGCCGTGTCCAGCTCCCGCTGTGCGCTGACGACATCACGCTGCAGTGCAAACCACCACGAGCGCTCGTAGTGCACGTTCGCGCGCAGCATCAAGTGCCCGTCAGGAATGCTTTGCTCTTCAACTGCGAGCGCCTGATGCGCCTGTGCGATTTCGCCTCGCATCAGGTGACACAACGTGACAGTAATACCGGCCTCGCGCGCCGCACGGGCAACGCCCCCGCGCAACGCGAAGCTGACCGCGCTCTGGCTCTGAACCAGCGCGCCCGAATAGTCGCCCCGTCGGTAGTGGTAGTAGAACCCTCGCCTTGCCGCCACGCGGGCCCGTGCCGCATCACCAAACCCCGCCTCAAGCTGCAGTCGATCAATGCGCTCGACAATGTCATGAGCCGGCGCCCAGTTTCGCTGCCCGCTGAAGTACTCGAGTGCATAACCCAGCGCATTGCCGCGAACACTTGCCGGCACTTCGGAGGTGGCGTCTACCCAGTCGCAAATACTGGCGGCGACCTGCGCAGCGCTGGCAAGCGCCTCGCCAAACAGATCGGCGGCGAGCACTCCTGCTGCGACCTCCAGTCGGTGCGCTGCTGGCAGCGCGACCAGCCTGGCATAGGCAACGCCGCGGAGCACATCAAGCCACTGCCTCGCGTCGCGTGACGAATACCAGTCGCTATAAAGTGCATCAATGACGGCGGCGGCGATACGAGCCAGCGCCACCTCATCGCCGGCTGTTCTCGCGAGTTGCTCGGCCTTGCGAACCGACACCGACAGCGTGTTCTTTTCGAGGCAGGCGTCGGCGTATACGCGCTGGACACCATACTCAATATCGCGCTCACCGCCCGCGCCGGCCCATGCCGTCAGCGCCCTCTCAACAGCGACCATGTCCCCGAGCGTCCATGCCCGGTTAACTTCGTGCATGGCTGCCTGCGCACGAGGATCACGCTCGTTGGGGGCCGCCATCATGTGTCTCCCGTCGCAGTTGCAGCGGCGGTCAGTTGTGTCAGGAGCAGTTCCGGATTGAGCGGTTTGTGCATCACCGGAAACCCACCCGCCTCCAGCGCCCGAAGTCGCTCCGGCGAAGTGTCTCCGGTAATCAGCATGACCGGGACCGCTGGTCCGACGATCTGCTGTAGTTTGCGCGCGGCGTCGATACCGGTGAACCCATCCTGCAGGCGATAGTCAACGATCACGGCGCCAACGCGGTCGCGCACTTGCTCCGCAATCGGCAACAGCGCGGCTAGCGTCGCCTGCATCTTCGGCTCGTAGCCCCAAACCTGCAATAACGCTTGCATCGAATCGCGGATCAGCGGATCGTCATCAAGCACAAGTACCACCCGGCGATCCCCGACCACCCGCCGGGCTGGTACCTTGCTGACCGTCTGCCGGACATGGCAGATGCCGGGCAGACGCACCGAAAAGCACGACCCTCTGCCAAGAACGGAACGCGCCTCAATCTCTCCACCAAGCAAAGCGACAGATCGGGCAACAATCGCGAGACCCAGGCCCATGCCGCCCTGTCCCGTATCGCCACGACGTACCTGGAAGAACTCTTCAAACACCTGCGACAGATTGTTTTGGGCAATGCCGACGCCCTGATCCCATACCTGCAACAACAGATGGTCTTTACGCGGACGCGCAGCAATGAGAATACTGCCTGAACGCGAAAAGCGAATCGCGTTGCTCACCAAATTGTGGAGGATGCGGCGCAGGAGATTCGGATCCGTATTGAGGCTCACTTCCGGCGCGCGACCGCGCAATTTCAAGCCCTTCTCGGACGCTGTAGATCCCAATGTTCCCAGAACATCGTCAATCAATGCGCGAATGGCCACGTCATGACGCTCGGGAGACACGACGCCTGCGTCGAAACGGGAAATATCCAGAACTGCGTTGAGCAATGCGTCAAGCGAACCGGATGCGGCCTGCATGCCTTCCACGGCAGGCAGCAACATGCTGCGGACGTCTTGCGGCTGTTGCCGCAGTCCTTGCTTCAACGCAGCGACATAAAGCGAAAGCGCGTGTGCCGGCTGTCGCAAATCATGGCTGGCTGCCGCGAGAAACCGGGTCTTGGCGCTGTTGGCAGCCTCCGCCTCACGGGTGCGCAGCGCGAGCGCTTCCGTCGCCCGCGAGACTTCATCTTTCAAGCCCGAACGTGCCCGGTTAATGGCGCTCATCATACGGTTGAAATCGGCGGCAAGCTGGCGCAATTCACCGCGCCCGCGCTCGTCGACTCGCACGGCAAAGTCATTTCCCGCCACCCGCGACATTGAACTGGAAATGTCTGCCAGCGGCGCCGACACGGCCCGAGTTGCCATGCGCACCAGTAGCAGGGACAACAACACGGTCAATACAAAGATTGTCGCGCCAACCCACCACAATCTGGCGATCCGGTTGCGCTCATCGGCGCGTGAAAAACTCAAAGCCACGTAGCCAACGCGTTGTCCGCTGGTCGACGCGGGTACGCCACTCTCGTTTGAGGGTGAGGAAAACAGCACTACCGGATGCACGACGCTGGTCAACGCAGCGTCACGCTCTACCTGAACGCTGAACGGTCTCCCCTCAAGCATGCGCAGCGCCGTCGCGCCGAGATTGCCACGACTATCAACCGTGCCGCCGTCACGATCCAGCAGCGCGAGGCCGGCCGCTTCGGCACTGCGTTCAATGAACGTTGCCACCTGCTGCGCCGTTTGCCGGGAGCCCGTGGCCAATGGCAGCTCGGCGAGAATGGCGGCCTGCCGCGCCAATGAAATGCTGCGCTCGATGTGATGACGCTCAATATCCTGCGTGTGCCGGGTCAGCAGGAACACGCCCATTGACGCAACGGCCAACACCAGCGGCACCAGCGCAGCGAGCAAAATCCGGTTGCGGATGCTCGAATCAAACACGGCGCGCCAACCAGGCAACGGTCAATGGCAGAATCGCATGCCGCACGAAACGACGGCAACGCGACACCGCATACGGCAAATCGCCATCATCGGCGCGGAACATCGGGGATGACATGGAAGTGAATACTAGCGCGAACATGACGCCGACTACAGTGGTCATTGTCGAAGACCATTCGCTCATTCGCGACGGTCTGCGCATGCTGCTTGCGCTGGAGCGGGACTTTCAGCTGGTGGGCGAAGCCGGCACCGTGGCCGATGCCCGGCGCAAAATCAACGAACTCAAACCCGGCATCGCAATGGTTGACGTCGGGTTGCCCGATGGCGATGGAATCGCGCTGGCTACAGAACTCATTGCCGCCAATGCTTCGCTTCGGGTGTTGATGGTTACGGGTGATTTGGGCGCTGACACGGTCGCTCGCGCACTGGCCAGCGGTGCCCACGGCTATGTGCCGAAACAGCACAATGCGGATGAGCTGTTCGCGGCGCTGCGTACCCTGCGCGAAGGCGGGCGTTACGTCAGCAAGGTGGTGGCCTCGTCCTATGTCATGCAGCCATCGGTTGCGGCCGGCCCCTCTCCGCTGGCGAAACTCACTGATCGCGAACGCGAAATCGTGAGCATGCTCTGTGAGGGCGACTCCAGCAAGCATGTCGCGCGCAAGCTTGATCTGAGCGTGGCCACGGTCCGCAAGCACCGCGAAAACATCATGGGCAAGCTCGACGTGCACAACGTCGCCGAGCTGATCGCGCTGGCGCTCAAGACACGCTAAACCCCCGTTCGGGCTGCTTCGCGCAACCCGACGATCGGCAAAACATGACCTGACGTACGGCATCTGCCGTATGGTCGTTTTCACCCCGCGTTCGTAAAGTTCAATCAGCGCAATCGCGCTGTATTGAAAACAAATTGCGAGCCCACGATGAAACGATCATTCGCTGCGATCCCGGTTTTGCTGATGACGCTCGTCCTCGTGGTTTTCCAGGGTGCCGCGAATGCTGCACCGATCGACGGTGTGCGCTGCCCCAACGGATTTGAGACCCGCTACGACAGCGCGCAGAAGACCATGCGCTGCGAACGCAGCATTACCACCCACCGTCCGACCGTCTGTGACCCGTCCGCGCCCGAGTTCGTGCTCTATCGCACGGCGAGGGGCGGCGACTTTTGCGTGCGCCCGGGCGACGCGACGACCGCCTTCGGCGCCATGACGGACGGCGATTCACGACGGCGTCCCGTCGTTTGCAGCGCCGACAGCACCGATGGCCTGCGCTGGACCGTCGAAGCCGACGCTACCGGCGACCGTGACCGCTGTCGCGCGACGCGGGTCGAGTGGATTTATCCAAGCCAGCAATGACGCCACCGTCATCAAAACGTATCAGGGGACATCATGAACGCTCGAAGAAATCATCTGCCGTGGATTCCGCCATTTCGTCGCGCGCCGATATCGCATGCGGTGGTCATGTTCGTTGCCGCATGTTCATGGCCGCTGTGCGCGCAACCGGTGGCTGCGACCGATCTGACGGTCGAGAAGCCGGCATTCGCCGGGCAAACGCTCAAGCGCGGCGCTGCCTTCGAAGTGCGGCTTTCGCGCGCGGTCACGGCGAGCGACGGACAGATCGCCATCTGCATTGGCCCGCTGGATCTTTCCAAACAGACCAAAGCCGTTGACGCGACGACATTTCGCGTTGAGCCGCCTGCGGCTGACTTGCCTGCGGGACAGCATGAGGTGGTGGTGCATCTGATCCGCGGCAACGAGTGGATTGATCTCGCCAAGTACAGCGTCACGATTGAAAGCGACGGCAGCAGTCCCGAATCGGGCAAAGGCCTTGAATCGAGATTTACCCTTGGCGTCAAAGGACAGGTTCATGAACGTGTTTCCGGTACCACCAAACCCGGCACGCGTCCGCAGTTTCAGGACATGACCAGCACCGGTGCACTCAACTGGGAGGGCAAGCCGCTCGGCTGGGACGTCAAGTCCAGCGCAAATCTCACCGGCGTCAGTCATCGCACCGAAGCGCCGCGCTTTGGCACCGAGGGCGTCAACGCCGAAAAGCTTGATCTCAACGACTACAAGGCGGAATTCACGCGTGGTGATGCGAAGTTTGCGCTCGGTCATTTGAGTTACGGCAATCATCCGCTGCTGCTCAGCAATCGTGACAGCCGCGGCGTTTCGCTCGGTTACGCCGTCACGCCCTGGCTCGATGTTTCTGCGAGCGCCATCCGTTCCACGAGCGTCGTCGGTTTTGATGACTTCTTCGGTCTCGCCACCATCAGTCATCGCATCTACGGCGCGACCGTTGGCGTCGAACTGATTCCGGACAAGAAAGGCCTGCTGCGTACCGAGCTCTTGTTCATGGACGCACGCGCATTGCCGCAAAGCAATGTCAATCAGGGACAGATTCCCGATGCCGAGGAAAGCCGCGGGTTGGGCCTGCGGGTGGTAACGACCGACCCCGACGGCCGCTGGAAGGCCGAGGCCATGTGGGCGCGCTCGCGTTACGTGAACCCGATTCATCCGGAACTGGCACAGGGCAGCGCGCTCGTGGCCGTAAAGCCGGAAACGCGTGACGCCTGGCAGGCGGAAGCATCCTACCTGCTGGTCAAAGACGCGAAGTGGATCGGCGACAAATATCCGGTAAACCTGCGCGCAATCGCGCACTACGAGTACGCGGAGCCGTTGTTCAAAAGCCTTGGCGCCAGTTTTCTCGCTGATCAGCAGCTCATGCGTTACTCGGGTGAGCTGCGCGTCGGCGAGATCGCGCTGACCGTTGTCGGCAGCGACAAGAACGACAACGTGAAAACGATTCCGACCATTCTCAAAACGGGCACCTACGAGCAATCGGCGCAGCTGACCGTGCCGCTGCCCAACGTCCTTGGCACGTCCGAGAAACCCGCCAACCTGTGGCCAGCCGTTCAGCTCGAAAGCCGTCGCGTGCGCCAGTACACGCTGCGCGTTCCCGACGGTACCAATGCGCGTTCGTCGTTCTGGCCCGATCAGCTCAACTTCACTCACAAAGCCGCGTTGAACTGGAATTTTGAACCGTACACGATTACCTACAACTTCGAAATCGGCGATCAGGACAACCGGCAACCGGGTCGCGAGGCAGCGGACTTCCTGATCCATACGCATGGCCTCACCATCGCCTGGAAAGTCAGCGACAAGCTCAACCTGAACCTCGGCTACAACCGCAGCCGCAACTACAGCTACGAGAAATCGCAGGCCACCTACAACAACGGCGGCACTGTCGGCGCCGAGTGGCAGATGACGGAGCTGTGGTCGATCAAGGGTGACTATGCCAAGGCACTCGCCTTCGATTCGCTCAATCAGCAGTACAGCAACACGCTGACCACGGCGCTGCAACTCGCGCGCAAGTTCACGCTGGAGCAATTTGGCAAGAAGCTGCCGGGCCAGGTGTTCATCCGCGTTGCCTTCGCCAACAACCGCGCGCTCGACACCGTCGTCGCGCAAGTGCTGTCCGGCAAGCAAACCCTCGTGCAAACGGGGCTCTCCCTTAACTTCTAGCTCCGCTGGAGATCATCATGTTTTC
>CAYMSY010000002.1:0-3088 GCA_964393195.1 uncultured Alcaligenaceae bacterium
CCCAGGTCTTTCTGGAAAGCAATCGCCCCCATCATCGACGACATCATCATGTCGCTGCGCGCCTGCAGATTGCCCGGCTCCTTCACCGCCGTAAGCAGTGCTGCGGCGGCAAGGCGAGCGCCTTCGAGCGCGATGCCATCACACAGCGGGTGATAGGCGGGAGAAAGATAGCTTTCGATGTTGTGCGTCAGTGCGTCCATGCCGGTCGCTGCTGTTACCGGGGCCGGCAATCCGACGGTCAGCTCGGGGTCGGCAAATACGCATTTGGCGAGAATTTTTGGACTGAACACAACGCGTTTCAGGTGTGTGTCATCCTCGCTTACGACTGATGAACGACCAACTTCGGAACCGGTGCCAGATGTGGTTGGCAGTGCGATGAAGTACGGCAGGGTATTCGTGATCGTACGTACCTGCGGATGATCCCAGACGTATTCGAGAATATTGCCCTCGTGCGTTGCGGCGACGCCAACGATCTTTGCGACGTCCAGCGCGGCACCGCCACCGAAACCGATCACGCAATCAGCGCGGTGTGTCTTGAATGCCGCCGCGCCGTCCATGACCTGCGAACAGGTGGGGTTGCCGAATACGCCTGAATACACCGCGACGTCGAGGCCGGTGAGGTCCGCCCTGAAGTCCGCAAGCACAGGCAATGCGCCGAGCGCCCTGTCGGTGACAATCAGCGGACGCTTGAGGCCCTGTTCCAGCAGGTGTGCCGCAACCAGCTTGCGGGCACCGACGCCGAACTTGATGGCGGTAGGAAATGAAAATGACGAAATGCTCATGCCTGACAACTGTTCCTAAATGATTTCGAAATACCGTTTCAATTCCCAGTCGGTCACGCCGTCCTGCCACTGCCGCCATTCCCATTCCCGGGTCGCTGCGAAATGATCAACAAAGGTGTCGCCCAGCCAGTCACGGGCGATGTCGGACTTGCGGAAGTTTTGCGTGGTCTCGATCAACGTGCGGGGTGCGCGTGGGATGTTTTCAGCACCCTGATTGGTGCCGGTGATCGGCGGCGCAGTGAGCTTGAGGCCCTTTTCCACGCCGTCCAGCCCTGCTGCGATCATCGCGGCCATGGCGAGATAGGGATTCACATCGGCGCCGGGGCAGCGGGTCTCAAGCCGCGTGGCCTTGGGTGACCCCGCGATCACACGGAAGCTCGCCGTGCGGTTGTCCAGTCCCCAGGTTGGTTTGACCGGTGCCCAGAAACCGTCAACCAGCCGTTTGTAGCTATTGATGGTCGGCCAGAACATCGGCGCAAACTCCATCAGGCAGGCCACCTGACCCGCAAGATAGCTTTCGAACAGTTTGCTCATTGAGCGGGAGCTCTTTGCGTCAAAAAATAAATTCTTCTTGCCGTCGGACAGGCTTTGATGAATGTGACCGCTGCAGCCCGGATACTGCTGGCTCCACTTGGCCATGAAGCTCGGCATGATGCCGTAGCGTTTGCCGATTTCGCGGGCGCCGGTCTTGAAAAGGATTGCCCGGTCCGCCTGCTCCAGCGCGGTGCTGAACGCGATGGCAGCTTCATAAACACCAGGTCCCGTTTCGGTATGCAATCCCTCAATCGGCACGCCGAACGCGAGCATGTCGTCCATCAGTGCGTTGAAAAACTCTCGGTTGTCCGCCATCCGCAATAGTGAATAGCCAAACATCCCAGGCGTCAGATTGGTTGGCCCTACGCCTTTTTTTTCAGCCCAGCTTTGCGGGGTTTCCGAGAAGTTGAACCATTCGAATTCCATGCCCGCCATTGGCTGGAAGCCCATCTTCTCGGCACGCTTCAGTACGCGTTTGAGCGTCTGCCTCGGGCAAACAGGATAGGGCGAACCGTCTGCGTTGATGAATTCGCCCAGAAAGAACGACACGTTGTTGTCCCACGGCACCTTTCGATGGGTGCCGAGATCAATCTGGGCCAGCGCGTCCGGAAAACCGTGTTGCCAGCCGGTGACCGTCGTATTGTCGTAGCAGAGGTCTTGCGAGTCCCAACCGAAGACAACATCGCAGAATCCGAAGCCACTTTCTGTGGCACCGAGAAACTTGTCCTTGTGCAGGTACTTGCCGCGCAAGATACCGTCAATGTCGCTCACCGCGACTTTGACTTTTGATTCTCCAGATTTGCGGATGGCGGTAACGGCGGCGTGTTCTTTGCTGCTAGCCATGAAAGCTCCCTGATTGGTCGCGATGATCGGTTTCAGGCGGGGGCGCCGGAAGGAATATTCAGATCCCTGAGTGCGAGTTCGACTGCGTGCACCGCCTGTTCCATCTCCACCGGACCAATGGCACCAATACAGCCGACACGGAAGGTTTCCACCTGAGTCAGTTTGCCCGGATAGAGGATGAAGCCCCGCGCTTTCGCTGCGTCATAAAAACGTTTGAACTCGTAGTTCGGATGCGCCGGCGCGTGAAAAGTGACGATGATCGGCGCCTGAATTGCCGGGTCGAGAAACGGCCTGAAGCCGAGCAATTTCATGCCGTTGACCAACGTCTCATAGTTACTTTGGTAGCGTGCCAGGCGTGCGGGCTGTCCGCCCTCTTCTTCAAACTGCGCAATGGCCTCAGCAAGTGCAACAACCACATGTGTCGGTGGTGTGAATCTCCACTGGCCAGTTTTTTCCATGTACACGTATTGGTCGTACAGATCCATGGCGAGCGATTGACTCTGCCCCGCACATGCGTCCAGTATTGCCTTGCGAATGAACACAAAACCCATTCCAGGCACACCTTCGAGGCATTTTCCGCTTGCCGCAATCAGTGCGTCAAAAGGTGTTTTGCGGGCGTCGATTTCGAGTGCCGCGAAGGAACTCATGGCGTCAACGATCAATCCCTTTTTGAATTCGGCGCAGACATCGGCAACAGCCTGCAATGGATTGAGCACCCCGGCACCCGTCTCGCAATGGATAAGCACAACATGCGTGATGGTCGGGTCCGCAGTGAGTTGGTCACGCAAAACAGAGGGCGATACCTGTTGATCGTCGGCGAACGGCATCAACGTGCAGCGACGCCCCATCAGTGTGGCGAGCTTTGCCGCACGCTTGCAGTACGCACCGTTGTCGAGCACGAGAATATGACCCGTTGCCGGAACCAGTGT
>CAYMSY010000002.1:3188-5088 GCA_964393195.1 uncultured Alcaligenaceae bacterium
GTGCCGCGCCAGGCTTGTGTGCGGCGGTCTACCAGGCGTGCAATCAGCATGAACAGGCCGGTAGCGACAGCCGATATGCCGGCAATCATCACGGCCATGGCTGCGGCTGCGCCAATTTCACCAGCCTCATCGAGGTTGAGAATGGCAATGGATGCGACCTTGGTTTCGGGTGAGTAGAGAAAGACAACAGCTGAAATGGTGGTCATGGCGTTGATGAAAAAATAACGCGCAATATCCACCAGTGCAGGCGTGCAAATGGGAAGCGTCACGCGCCAGAAGGTCTTGTACCAGGCAACTTTCAGGGATGCGCTGACTGCCTCAAATTCGCTGTCGAGCGCCTTGAGTGCAGTGAGGGCTGTCAAATGACCCGTTGTGTAAAAGTGGACAATGGTGCAGAGCGTAAGCAGGGCAGTCGTGTGATAGAGCCCATTCAAGGGGTTCGACGAGGCATTGAAGAAAAAGATATAGCCCAGCCCCAGCACCAGCCCAGGTACGGCCATTGGCAGCATCGCAAGGAGTCGGACCGGGGCGCGTAACCAACTTGCGCCTTTTGTCTTTTCCAGAAGATAGGCCGAAAAGAACACCAGTGCAGTGCCGAACACCGCAGTTCCAGTGGCCATTTTCAGACTATTGACAAAACCTTCCCCAACCTCGCCGTCAACAATGCCGAGGACATAGTGCCGCAGGCTGGGGGTCAGGTTATACGGCCAAAAGCTCGCGAACGACGCAAAGATCGCCATCCCGAGCATGGCCAACATCAACAGCGAAATCGCCGCGCAAAATGCAGTCATCAGCGCGTCGTAGGTGCGCGATGGCGCAGGGCGGTAGGGAACGGCGCGAGCCGTCAGCATCGCTGTCTGCTTTTTGCTCACGTAGTGGTCAACGGCAAAGGTGAGTACCGCAGGAAGCAAGAGCAAGAGCGCGACAACCGATCCTCTGGAGAAGTCCTGCTGGCCGATCACCAGCTTGAAGACATCGGTGGCGAGCACGTTGAAATTGCCGCCGATGACTTTCGGAATGCCGAAGTCAGTCATGACCAGCGTAAACGTCACCAGTCCCGCTGATAGCAGTCCATATTTCGCGCCCGGCAATGTGATGGTGAAGAACTTGCGTGACGCCCGTGTACCCATCGCGGCCGCAGCCTCGTACAGGCGGGCGTCGGCGAGGCTCAGTGCAGTAATCAGAATCATCAGCGCGTGCGGAAACACTGCGAAACACTCCGCCACCACGATGCCGGGGGCGCCGTAAATCTGGGCGATGCCCATGCTTTGCATCGCCGTTTTGAGCACTCCCTGATTGCCAAACCAATAAATCAGTGAGATCGCAGAAAGCAGTGATGGTGCCAGCAGCGGGATCAGGCTGATGCCACGGAACAGGGATTTGAAAGGCATGCATGAGCGCGTGAGGGCGTATGCAAAAGCAAACGCCAACGGCAGCGTGATGACGGTCACGACTACGGATACCCAAACGCTGTTCCACAGGCTGGTAAGGAGTGCCGGGGTTTGTGCGTATGCAATGAAATTGGTCAAACCAGCGAACTCGCCCTGCTTGCCTTCGAACGACTGCATCAGGATGGCACCCAACGGAAATGCGAGGAATGCGACCAGCAGCAGGGCAACCAGCGCGAGGCTGGCATGGGCGATGCGGTCTGTCCAGTGGGTTGTTTGCCTCACTATCAGTGATGACGGGGATCCCGACACAGCTTCCATCACTAAAAAAGGCGGAGCCGCTCGGGCAGCAGCTTGAGCCGCAGAGGCGAGTCGACTGCGAGCGATTGATCAGTGAGGAAATTCAGGGACAGGTACACGGTTAGTTTGTGCGGGGCAAATGCGGGTGCATTGACGTGTACATGGCAAAAAGAACCGAGAAACTCGATTTTTTCAATGACTGCGTCAAACAC
>CAYMSY010000002.1:5188-19840 GCA_964393195.1 uncultured Alcaligenaceae bacterium
CCACCCGAGAGTTGATTCGGGTATTTCGCTTGACTGCCTGGCAGTCCGACCAGTTTTAGCAACTCGGTAACGCGCTGTTCTATCTGGTTGCGATCGACGTGTCTGTTTACAAGTCCATAAGCAACGTTGTCAGCTACGCTGAGGTTCGGGAATAGCGCGTAACTCTGAAAGACAATGCCGTAGTCACGCTCCGCAGGCGGACGCCGGGTTATTTCGTTGCCTGCCTGAAAGATGGAGCCAGAGGTTGGAGTTTCCAGCCCGGCAATGATGCGCAACAGCGTTGTCTTTCCACAACCAGACGGACCGAGAAAACAGACAAACTCGCCTTTTGCAATATCCAGGTTGATATCGGAAAGCGCCGTGAAGGCTCCGAATTCCTTGCGAACGCTGCGTAGCTTTAAATAGGGCTGGTCGGTCATGAAAGGAACAACGGGAAAATCCGGCGCAGGGACGCATTGCGTCGCGCGCCGGCTGTCAGTTCAGTGAGTGGACGAGAGGATGTCTAGCGCTTCTCGGTCTTCGAGTCGTAGCGTTTGGTCCACTCGGCGAGAATGCGTTCGCGATTTTCTGCAGCCCAGCCAAAGTCCATCTTCACGAGCCGAGCTTCGTAATCGGCAGGCACGTTTGCTAGTGGAGCTGCAACGCCGGGCACTGCGGTGATCGCGAAATTTTTGCCATACAACACCATCGCGTCCTTGCTTGCAGCCCAGTCGGCCAGCTTCTTCGCTGCGTCGAGCTTTTTGGTGCCCTTATGAATCGCGAAGGCTTCAAGATCCCAGCCGAGCCCTTCTTTCGGGAACACGAGATCAATTGGCGCGCCTTTGGCCTTGTTGCTGTTGGCACGGTACTCGAATGAAATGCCAACGACAAACTCGCCAGAGCCCGCCATGTTGCAAGGCTTGGATCCGGAGTGCGTGTACTGCGCGATATTTTCATGCAGGCCGTTCATGAATTGCCAGCCACCACCCTTGCCTCCGTCGTCACCGAACAATGCCAGCCACGCGGTAACGTCAAAAAAACCGGTACCACTGGATGCAGGATTGGGCATCACGATTTGCCCCTTATACGCCGGCTTGGTCAGGTCCTTCCATGTTTCCGGCTTGGGGATGTTCTTTTTTGCGGCTTCTACGGTGTTGAAGCAGACGGTCGCGCCCCACACGTCCATACCAAACCACGCGGGCGGTGTCTTCTTGTCGCGGTACTGCGCCTGAATCGACGCGAGTCCTGCCGGTGCGTAGGGTTCCAGCATGCCTTGTTTGTCGAGCAGTGCGAGGCTTGACGCGGCAACACCCATAACCGCATCAGCTTGCGGGTTGCCCTTCTCGGCGAGCAGTTTGGCGGTAATTACACCCGTGGAATCGCGCACCCATTTGATCTCAATATCAGGGTGAGCTTTATTGAAACCCTCCTGATACGCCTTGAGTTGATCGGTTTCAAGTGCGGTGTAGACAAGAAGCTGAGCCTTCTGCGCGAGTGCAACCGAAGAGGCCAGTGTGATGGTCGCGAATGCGGCCCAGCGAAACAGGGAAGGAAGACGCATGAATATGCTCCTTTACAAAAACTTGCAATGGTGTGTCCAATCCGTGACAACGCTGTGACATGGTGCGGATTCGGTACGTTGCCGTTTCCGTTCTGTACTTTGCACCCCTGGCGGCCCCCACGTTGCCTCACCAGACTTTTAGCGCCGAGCTAGATTCTTTGTCAATTGTTTTTTGTAGATTGTTGACAATCTGAATCCTCAGGCATCAAAATACTCTCATGAACGTCAGTCTCGCATCCCCCAGCGCAACGATTGCACTATTGCAATCCAGTTCGCTCACAACCGTGGTGCAGCAGGACATCGAACGCGCGATTCTCGCGGGTGAATACGCGCCAGGCAGCAAGCTGGTAGAGGCCACGCTGGCGGAAAAGATGGGAGTGTCGCGCGGGCCTGTTCGCGAGGCATTCCGCATGCTGGAAGAGGCCGGGCTTGTCCGTAATGAAAAGAACCGTGGCGTGTTCGTTCGTGATATTCCGATGGACGAGGCGGTCGAAATTTTTGACTTGCGCGCAGCGATGGATGAGCTGGTCGGACGTCAGCTCGCCACCAATATCACGCCGGTGCAACTCAAGGAAATCAAGACTCTTGTCGACGCAATGGAACGCGCGGTCAAGACCAATGACACCCGAAATTATCACCTGCTCAATCTCAAGTTTCATGATCGGCTCGTCGAGATGGCGGGCAACCGAAAACTCACGGCAATCTACCGCAAGTTGATCAAGGAGCTCGCGCTGTTCAGAAGGTTGAATCTGGCAGACGGGTGGCTGATGCCGATTTCGGCGGGTGAGCATCGCCAGATTGTCAAGGCGATTGCGTCAGGCAATCCCGAAGCCGCCGGCAGGGCAATGTTCGAACACGTCATGGAGAGCAAAGAGCGGACTATCGAAAACGACCTGCGTCGCCAGACACGCGCAATGGCTGCCCGGGTAAGCGAGTATCGCAGCGCGTGAGCCGTGAATGAAGCAGTGCATTTTGAGGAAGCAGAATTGTGACGAATGCGGGATCGGATATTGAAGTCAACGGGCGACCTTATCGCCTTCCTACCACGCCGACGGTGATCGTTTGTGTCGATGGCTGCGAGCCGGACTATCTCGCGCAGGCTGTTGCTACGGGGCACATGCCCTGGCTGAAACGTACGCTTGCACTGGGTTCCGGTCTGATTGCTGAATGCGTGGTACCAAGCTTCACCAACCCCAATAACCTGTCCATTGTCACCGGCGTGCCGCCATCAGTACATGGTATTTGTGGTAACTACCTGTTTGACACGGTCAGTGGTACCGAAGTCATGATGAATGACCCGAAATGGCTACGTGCGCCGACCATTCTTGCCGCCATGGCAAATGCGGGCAAATCGCTTGTGGTGATCACCGCCAAGGACAAACTGCGCAAACTGCTGGGACATCATATGAAAGGCATCTGCTTTTCGTCCGAGAAAGCTGACCAGGTAACAATGGCGGAGAATGGCATTGACGACGTGCTTGCGCTTGTGAACATGCCCGTGCCGAGTGTCTATAGCGCTGAGTTGTCCGAGTTCGTTTTTGCTGCTGGCGTGCAGCTGATGCGCCGCCAGCGGCCCGACGTCATGTACCTGTCGACTACCGACTACGTCCAGCACAAGCATGCGCCCGGTACTGCCGGCGCAAATTCGTTCTATGCGATGATGGACGGTTATCTCGACAAGCTGGATTCCATGGGCTGTGTGATCGCACTCACGGCGGATCACGGCATGAATGCCAAAGTAGCCATGGACGGTACGCCCGATGTCATTTATCTGCAGGATCGATTTGACGACTGGCTCGGAGTTGCAGCGGCGCGTGTGATCCTGCCAATTACCGATCCCTATGTTGTGCATCATGGCGCGCTTGGTTCATTTGCCACGGTTTACTTGCCGCCTGACCTGGATGTGCAAAGTATCCGCGCTAAGGTGGCCGCGATTCGGGGTGTCGAGTCGGCATTGACTCGTGCCGAGGCGGCGCAACGCTTCGAGCTGCCGGAAGATCGTATTGGCGATCTGGTGGTAGTTTCCGAGCGCTTCACAGTGATTGGCACCTCGGCCTCCAAGCACGACCTGTCGGGTCTCGATGCGCCGCTGCGTTCGCACGGTGGTGTAAGCGAGCAGCGTGTGCCGCTCATTATCAATCGCAGGCTACCGGGGCTTGATCATGGTCGCCGATTCCGCAATTTCGATGCGTTTGATCTTGCGCTCAATTACGCCCGGTAGACGATCATGATCGAACAATTCATTCTCGACAATCATCTCAACGCAATGCGGCTGGTCGGCCGGAAAATCGGCGCTGATCGCAGCGGTGACCGGGCGATCGTCGTGCACAATCCATACACCGAAAAGCAGATTGGTACGGTACCCAAGGCAACGCTGGATGAGGTGCGCGAGACGTATGCGAGCATGCACGGATATCGGCCAAAGCTCACTCGATTTGAGCGGGCAGCAATCCTCAATCGTGCGGCAGACATTGCAAAGCGTCGCCAGGATGAGGTGGCGAGACTAATTTCGGCAGAAGCCGGTCTGTGCATGAAGGATGCGATTTACGAGGCGGGGCGCGTCAGTGACGTGTTTCTTTTCGGCGCTAATGAAGTGCTCAAGGATGACGGGCAGATTTTCAGCTGCGATCTGACTCATCATGGCAAGAAGCGCCGGGTTTATACGCAGCGTTCACCGCTGCTCGGCGTCATCACAGCTATCACTCCTTTCAATCACCCGATGAATCAGGTTGCACACAAGGTAGTGCCAAGTGTCGCAACCAACAACCGCATGGTGCTTAAGCCGTCCGAGAAGGTACCGTTCTCGGCGATTCTGCTCGCGGACTTCCTGTACGAGGCTGGTTTGCCCCCCGAAATGCTTAGCGTCATCACTGGTGATCCGCGTGAGATTGCGGACGAACTGCTGACCAACGAGCACGTTGACCTCATCACATTTACAGGCGGTGTGTCGATCGGAAAGTACATCGCGAGCAAGGCGGGTTACCGCAGAATGGTGCTGGAGCTGGGCGGCAATGACCCCATCATCGTGATGGAGGATGCCGACATCGACGAAGCTTCGACGCTTGCCGTTCAAGGCTCTTACAAGAATTCCGGTCAGCGCTGCACGGCGATCAAACGCATGCTGGTACACGAAGCGGTCGCCAATGAGTTTGTCGAGCAGGTGGTTGCCAAGACCCGAGCCTGGTCGTATGGTGATCCATCCGATCCCAAAATGGATATGGGTACGGTGATTGACGAGCCGGCGGCACAGCTCTTCGAATCTCGCGTCAACGAGGCAATTTCACAGGGTGCGAAGCTGCTGGTAGGTAACGTTCGACGCGGCGCGCTTTATTCTCCAACGGTGCTCGACCAGGTACAACCCGAGATGACAGTGGCGATGCAGGAAACCTTTGGGCCGGTTTCCCCCATCATCCGCTTCAGGAATATTGACGACGCAATCCGTATCTCGAACGGCACAGCGTATGGCCTCTCCAGTGCTGTATGTACCAACCGGCTCGACTACATCACTCGGTTCGTGAGTGAACTTGATGTGGGCACGGTGAACGTGCGCGAAGTTCCGGGCTATCGTCTGGAGCTAACACCTTTCGGTGGCATCAAGGACTCGGGCCTTGGCTACAAGGAAGGCGTACAGGAAGCCATCAAGAGTTTCACCAACATCAAAACCTATTCGCTGCCATGGGTCTAGCGCTCTCCTTCACATGCTGACGCTCGCCGACATTGAGACGCTGTTTGCCGAGCATGGCGACGAGCAATACAGCGGTGAACCGGTAACACAGCTCCAGCATGCGTTGCAGACCGCGTACTTCGCCGAGCGTGATGGCGCTGACGATGAATTGATCACGGCTGCGTTACTGCACGACCTGGGGCATCTGCTGCATGATCTTGGCGATACGCCTTCCTTGCGGGGGGTTGATGATGTTCACCAGTATCGCGCGCTGCCATTTGTTCGCGGACTGTTTCGCGAAGAGGTTCTGAATGCGATCAAGCTGCATGTTGACGCCAAGCGGTTCCTGTGTGCGATTCAACCCGAATACCACGCGAGGCTCTCCGAGGATTCGAAACGCAGTCTATTGCTGCAAGGGGGCGTATTTTCCGATGTTGCGGCGGCAGATTTCATCAGGCAACCCGGTGCCGAACGGGCGGTACAACTGCGGTTGTGGGATGACGCAGCCAAAGATGCGAGCCTGATCACGCCAACACTCGAACACTTCATGCAATACGCGTCGCGTAGCGCCCTGAAGGCATAGATTTAGTGACCCTGACCTGGCCAATCGTTGCCATCGTGCTCTTTGGCGCGTTGCTGCATGCCAGCTGGAACGTGGTCGTGAAGTCGAGTACAGACAAGGCGCTCGACACGGCCCTCATTCATCTGCTCGGCTCCATCATCGCGCTGCCGCTGCTTCTGGTCGTCGGGTTGCCGCCGCCGGTGGCATGGCCGTATATCCTCGCGTCCGTTGTCATCCACATCGCCTATTACGTTGCACTGACCGGTGCCTACAAGAACGGCGACATGGGACTGACCTATCCTTTGATGCGTGGCGTCGCGCCCATGCTGGTGGCAGTTTCGGCATTTACGACCCTGGGAGAGCAACTATCGCCCGTCGCATGGGCAGGCGTGATCGGAGTCTGCTGCGGCGTACTGGTGCTGGGACTCAGTCGCCACGCGCTTGACAATCGGCGAGCGACACTGTTCGCACTTGCCAACGCACTGGTAATCGCCGTTTACACGGTGGTGGACGCGTTGGGCGCGCGCGCCTCCGGCAACGCGTTGCAGTACGTTGTCGCACTGTTTGTATTGGACGGCTGGCCGTTTGCTCTCATGGTGCTAGCGCGCCGTGGGCGCGCGGCGTGGCCTTATGCGCGTTCGCGCTGGCCCGTCGCTGCGGGAGGTGCATTGGCTTCACTCGGCTCATATGGCATTGCGCTTTGGGCAATGACGCGAGCGCCCGTAGCAACCGTTGCGGCGCTGCGTGAGACCTCCGTGCTTTTCGCTGCGTTGCTCGGAAGCTGGCTGCTGAAAGAGCAATTCACCACGCGCCGTGCTATCGGCACCTTTGTTATTGTGGGTGGTGTGATGGCCCTGAGATTGGGCTAGTCGTCTATCGAGGTCGAAATGAATATTCCGTCTCACGTGGAAATTGTCATTGTCGGCGGCGGCATTGCAGGTTGCTCAACCGCGTATCACCTCGCCAAGCTTGGCAAACGCGACGTGTTACTGCTGGAGCAGGGCAAGCTAACCTGCGGCACCACCTGGCATGCGGCCGGGCTCGTCGGTCAGATGCGCCCCAACCGCAACATGACACGCATGAGCAAGTACGGTATCGAGTTGTATTCCACACTCGAAGCGGAAACCGGCCTCGCTACCGGCTGGAAGCAGTGCGGCAGCGTTAATGTGGCGAGCACGCCGGAGCGCATGAAGGTGCTGCGGAAGCAGGTTGCACTGGCCAGGAGTTTTGGCGTTGACGTTGAGGAAATTTCCCCGAAACAGGCGGGCGAACTCTATCCCGTTATGCGCACTGATGACTTGCAGGGTGCGATCTGGATTCCTGGTGACGGCAAGGCCAATCCCGCCGATCTGGCGATGTCGCTAGCGAAAGGCGCGCGCAATGGGGGCGTTCGCATCGTTGAGGGCGTTGAGGTGACCGGAGTGATCATCGAAGGAGGCCGAGCCGTTGGGGTACGAACGGCACAGGGCGATGTGCGCTGCGAAGTTGTAGTGAATTGTGGCGGTCAGTGGGCGCGGCAGTTCGGTCGCCTCGCCGGGGTTAATGTGCCGCTCTATTCGGCGGAACACTTCTACATTGTCACCGGCAAGATTGACGGCGTACATCCGATGTTGCCAGTGATGCGCGATCCTGACGGCTTCATTTATTACAAGGAAGAAGTGGGCGGTCTGGTCATGGGCGGTTTCGAGCCGAAAGCGAAACCCTGGAAAGTGGACCCGATTCCATCGACCTTTCAGTTTGAATTGCTCGGCGAAGATTGGGATCAGTTCGAGGTCTTGATGACCAACGCAATCCACCGTACGCCCTGCCTGGAAACAGCCGAGATCAAGATGCTGCTGAATGGGCCGGAAAGTTTCACTCCGGACGGCAATTTCATCCTCGGCGAAGCGCCCGAGTTGCGTAACTATTTCGTCTGCGCTGGATTCAATTCTGCGGGTATCGCCAATTCCGGCGGCGCGGGGCGATTGATCGCGGAATGGATTGTTGGTGGCGAGGCCAGCAGCGATTTGTGGGATGTGGACATTCGTCGCTTTGGCAGTTTCACGGGAAACCGCAGGGCGCTGTTTGAGCGGACGGCTGAGACGCTCGGACTGCACTACGCCATGCGCTGGCCGCGTCAGGAGCTGGAGACAGCACGCCCGTTGCGCACGTCGCCACTCTATGATCTGTTGGCCGCGAAAAATGCTGAATTTGGCAGCAAGAACGGCTGGGAGCGGGCAAATTATTTCAAGCCGCATGGTGTTGCCCCTGCCCAATTCGGTCTGGACAAACCGGGCTGGCTGCCGTGGGTGATTGAGGAGCAACGGGCAACACGGGAAACGGTTGCGCTTTACGATCAGACCTCGTTCTCGAAGCTGCTGTTGCAAGGGCGCGATGCGCTGAATGTGCTGCAACGTCTGTGCGCGAATGACATTGAGATTCCCGTCAACAAAATGGTCTATACCGCGATGCTCAACGCGCGCGGCGGTTTTGAAAGCGATCTGACCATCATCAGGATCGCGGAACACAAGTTCCTGATCATCACCGGCTCGGCTCAGGCCGTGCGTGACGCGGACTGGATCGGGCGCAACATTGCCGATGATGAGCGCGCACTATTGACCGACGTTACAACACAGTACAGCGTGCTGTCCGTCATGGGACCCCGGGCGCGCGAACTCATGGCGCGAGTGAGTCCGGATGATCTGTCGCCGGAAGCGCTCAAGTTTTCGTGGACGAAGGAAATCGACGTCGGCTTCGCGCGCGTGCGCGCCGCGCGCATGAGCTATGTCGGTGGACCCGGATTCGAGCTTTATGTTCCGGTTGAAATGACGCGTCATGTTTATCTGGCGCTGATGGATGCAGGCGTTGATCTGGGGTTGCGTGATGCCGGGTACTACGCGCTGGACGCCCTGCGCATCGAACAAGGCCGTCGCGCCTGGGGGGCTGAACTGGGGCCGGATGAATCGCCGTGGGAGGCGGGTCTCGGTTACGCGGTGAAGCTTGACAAGGCTGGTGAGTTCATCGGCAAAACGGCCTTGCTCAAGGCTCGCGACCAGCCACTGCGCAAGAAACTCGTGACCATTGTTTTCGATTCGGCTGAAAACTATGCATGGGGCGGCGAGGCGATTGTGTTGAACGGCGAAACCGTTGGAGAAATTTCGTCGGTTGGCTGGAGTCCGCTGGCCAATGCCTGCGTCGGGCTGGGATATGTACGTGGCGACGGTGCCACTCTCGAGCACCATGGAACGCGGGCGCAGATCGAGCTCTGGGGCGATGCGGTTGCGGTCAGGTTATATGATCGCTGGCCACAACGTACTTAACCGGACAAGTCATGCTCGTTACACCGCCTGACTGGGTGCTGCGCCTGCGCGCCGCGTCGGACCAGCCGCCTGATCGCCAGCGCGTACCGTTCTCCTGGGGCGGCATTGAACTTGGCAATGCCGAGCCGGTCGTGCTGCAACAGATTGAACGCGCCTTCAGCTATCAGCGTTTGTCGGTGCTGCATCGCGAAGCCGCCGGCTGGCGCATTGAGGGTGATCTGACCGAAAGCCTCTCGCACATTGCGCGCATGATGCGCGACTTGAACATTGCCCACGTCTGGCGCAACGAACAGCTGCCGGTCATTGATGCCAACGAACACGTGCTGGGCAGTATCGAGCGTGCCGCAGTGCGTCCGCTCGGGCTGCGCACGCGCGCCGTGCACCTGGTCGGACAGACCTCGGACGGGCAGTTCTGGGTGCAGCAGCGAGCGCTTAACAAGGCGAATGATCCCGGTCTTTGGGACACGCTTATGGGCGGCATGGTGACGGCCGCCGACTCGCTGGACAGCGCCCTCGAACGCGAGACCTGGGAAGAAGCGGGGTTGCGTGTCGATGAGCTGTTCAGCCTGAGCCACGGCGGCGTGGTGCACATTCATCGGCCTACGACAGATGGCGTGGGCGGCTACATCAGCGAACGTATCGACTGGTATCGCGCGATTGTTCCGGCCGACCGTACGCCGAGCAATCAGGACGGTGAGGTCGAGCGTTTTGCCAAAGTACCGCGCGAGTCGATGATGGCGGGTGTCGCAGCGGGGAAATTTACGCTGGAAGCGGGATTGGTCATCGCGGCCGCGTTGGGTTACTAATTTTCCGCGAGCCGTCGCTACATCTGTAGCAGGACGCCGGCAATTGCACCAACGGCGATCATCCACAGCGGATGCAGCTTGGTGAACATGAATACTGCGAATGCGACGCCGGCGAGCACCCATGCCCGCCAGTCCGGGAAGCCGCGCATCAGGAGCATGCAGCCCGCGAACATGAGCCCGACCGTCACCGGCGCCAGCCCGCGCAGCACGATCTCGCGCCACGGATTGGCCTGCAGGCGCGTGAACATTTTGGTGGTGATGACCATCAGCACGAATGGCACAAAACTGATCGCACCGAGAGCGGTCAAGGCGCCCGCGATGCCGGCGACGTGATAGCCGAACAGCGCGATGTAGAGGATGTTCGGGCCGGGCGCGACCTGCGCGAGCGCGATGTAGCCCGCGAACTCGGTCGTCGTCATGAGCCCGCGCGTATCGACGAAAAAGCGGTGCATGTCCGGGATCAGCGGAATGGTGCCGCCGATGCACAGGAACGATAGCGTCACATAGAGCAGCGCAATGTCGACCAGTTGATCGCTGCCTTTCATAACTGGCCTTTCCTGGACAACGTCACGCCGACCGCACCGCACACGAGCAGCACCAGTGCCATGTGCCAGTGCGCGAAGAAAGCGAGGGCCGCTGACGCAGCGCAGAGCACGATGCCGAGCGGCCGCTTCCAGAACGGTCCGCCCATCTTGAGCGACATGTAGAGCAGGTAGGCCGTGGCCGCTGCGGCCATGCCGGTCATGCCGGATTTCACCTGTGGCAAGTGTGCGAACGCGTGATAGACCGCGTTGAGCATCAGCAGGATGGTGAGTGGTACGCCGACGATCCCGGCGAACGCAATCAGCGCACCGGTGATGCCGTGATAGCGGGTGCCGATGAAGACCGCGAGATTGACCATGTTGGGGCCGGGAATGGCCTGACAGACGGTGACGATCTCGGTGAATTCCTTGTCGTCGATCCATTGGCGATCTTCGACCAGCACGCGTCGCCCCCAGGGCAGCGCGCCGCCAAAAGCGCTGACGCCGATTTGCAGAAATGCCAGAAACATGGCGCGGCGGGAAGGAACAAACGGCACCGGCGCGGAAGGATCACTCATGCAACCATGCTAGCGCAGTGATTTCATGGTTTTCGACGGCATTTCGATAGCGAAGATGGGGTTCGCAAGGACTTCCAGCGGTTTCCATCGACCGGAAATTGACCATCAACTTTTACGTGAAATGACGTATGCAAAGGGCTTACGTATTGAAAATGGCGAAAGTTGACTTTCCATGAAAATGGTCTCTATGCCCTGTTAAATAGGCATTTCAATAAAAAGCTGATACTTGAATTTGACCGCATTTGGTGCTCTGAAATGGAAAAAACGCGACACGAACCCTGGTCGGGTCAGTGTCGCGCTGCGGTTCCTGCGCGAGCGGCGGGCGGTTCTAGCGTTCGAAGCGCACGCGGTCTGCCTTGACGACACCGTTGGTGAGCGTGCCACGCACTTCGACGATCACACCGTTGGCGAGATTGGCGGCGGTGCCACGCTCGAAGCTTGCCGTCGATGCGTCGATCCGGGTGCCGGCAATCACGAACGATGAGACGCTGACGAAACTGCTGATGGCGCCGGTCGACTCGAACTCAACGCCCGCCGACGGCGGATTGACTGACGATTTGAACTCCACGCGTGTCGCGACCAGCACGCCCGACACCATGCTGCCGTGAACTTCCACGACGGCGCCGTTGGCGAGGTTGGCGGCGGAGCCATCGGAGAACACGGCGTTCTGCGCGTTGACCCGTTGCCCGGCGACCAGGAAGTTGCTGACGCTGACAAAGCCGCTGATCGTGCCCGTCACTTCCGATTCAATGGCGACAGGCGGCGTACCGGTGGCGGGTACTGACTTGAACTCGATGCGGGTAGCGACGAGTACGCCGGAAACCATGCGGCCATGAACCTCCACGACTGCGCCGTTGGCAAGATTCGCTGCGGTGCCGTCTTCGAACACGGCGTTCTGGGCATTGACGGTTTGTCCACCGACGCTGAAGCTCGTGATGCTGACGAACGCGCTGACGGTGCCGGTCATCTCGACGTCGCCCATGCCCACCGGATTCGGCGTTGACGACGAGGCGTCCTCGATGTGAACCAGCGTCGCCACGAACACGGCGTTCAGGAAGGCGCCGTGCAGCTCCACTTCGGTGCCCACCACCAGCTGCGCCAGCGTGCCGCCGGTGATCACGGCTTTGCTGACGTCGACGGCGGTGCCGTTGACGAAGAGCGAACCATTGCTGCCGATCGCCGTGATGAAGCCCTTGATCTCATCGCCCGCAAGCGGAGTGGACGCCGGCAACGACACCTCAGTCGCCACCAGGATGCCGTTGACGATCACGCCTTCGACCGACACCGTCATGCCGTTGGCGAGCGCGGATGGCGCACCGTGGTCAAAGCGGGCATTGCTGGCATCAACGTGCTGCGAACCGATCATGAAACTGGAGATGCTGACGAAGCCGGATACGGTGCCGGTCAGGTGCTGGTCTTCGCCAGCCGGGCGCGGCGTACCGGCAGCCTTTTCGACCGTCGCGTCTTCGCTGACGAAATGGCTGCAGAACGCGACGTCTTCATTCAGGAAACCGGTGCTGATCATGGCTGCCTGAACGCCCACATCGTTGCTGTAGCGATGATTGCCGTCGGGCCGGTTGTTGTAGGCGCGATAGATGGCCTTGAGACCGGTCGCGCAACGCTTGCTTTCGGGCTGCATGGCAAAAAAGGCGATGCCTTCATCGACGAATCCGGCGCCGCTCGCGGTTGCCGGCAGTGCGCGCAGTGCCGCGATGTCCGCCACATTTGACGTAAACACGTGGCTTGCCAGCGCGGGGCTGAAAAAGCGTGCGACCGGGACGGCGTCGGCCGGACGACCGGCGGCGGCTGTTGACCACGCCGAAAAACTGCGGCCGGTGCGGGCGAACTGGCCCGAGGCTGCGGCCGCGTCAAGCAGGCGCTGGTCGTCAGCCGACCCGGTCATGAAATAGTGATTGCTGCTGCGATGAAAATACTCGACGACCTGGATGTCGGGCGGAGCAGCGTGCACCGATCCTCCGGCGAGGATGGCTGCGGCACCGATCAGTACCCTGGCGATGGATTTGAGATTCATGATGTGCTCCGATTCGAAAAAAAGTTACCCGGTACACAAACAGAGGCGCGAATTCCGGGTTTGATACACGCCGGTGATCGTTTTTTGCGGACAAAAAAATGCCCGACACCTTGCGGCGCCGGGCGAGGGCGGACTGTTTACTTGCTGAAGTTCGCCTTGACCGACAGGCTGGCGTTCATGGTGACGGTGCAGGTCGGCGTGCTGCCGGTGCAGGCGCCGGACCAGCTGGCGAAGGTTTTGCCGGCGGGCGGTGTGGCGGTCAGCGTGACGGCCGTACCCGCTGCATAGTTCGCCTGGCAGGTGGTGCCGCAGTTGATGCCGCCGACGTTGCTGCTGACCGTTCCCGAGTTGCTGGCGCTGACCTTGAGCGTGAAGCCGCTCGTCGGGGTGCCGCCGCCGTTACCGCCGGAGGTCGCGGTGTTGAAGATGGCGTTGACGTTATTGGCGCCGTTGATCGTCACTGTGCAGGTGCCGGTTCCGCTGCAGGCGCCGGTCCATCCCGCAAAGCTGCTGCCGCTGTTGGGTTTGGTTGTCAGCGTGACCACAGTTCCTGCGGCGTACGGTGACGTGCATTTGTTGCCACAGGAGATGCGCTTGTCGGTGGAGTCGACGTTGCCGCCGCCGGTGCCTGACTTGCTGACGGTAATGAAGTCGCCCTGCACGTTGACCGTGGTCATGTTGGCGCTGACGAAATCGCCGAGTTCGCCGGCCCCCGGCGCGGAGCAGGTCAGGTCAGCGCACAGCGCTTCGTTGGTCACCGGGTCATAGACACCCGTGTAGTCGTACATCTCGTAGCGGCGCACCACGGCGCGCGTGGTCGGGTCGAGCGTGCTGCTGCCCTGATGATGTCCGCGCTGGCGACGGTTGCCGCCGGACAGCGGATCGGCCTGCACCAGCTGCCAGTCGTACTCAAGCTGCGTGGCGGCCATCGGCACCACCAGCGGGTTGTCGGTCAGCAGTTCTTCCAGCGCCACTTCGCGCGGCAGTTGTCGCACGTACACCTTCATCCATTGCGCGGTGCCATAGCGTTCCGGTGCCTCGGGCGGTTCCGGTGCTTCGACGACATCAACCACCACCGGCGGATCGTTCGGCGCCACGGCTGGTTGCACGTAGTAGTACGGCATCGGGATGGCCATCGGTGGATCGTGCGGAATGTAGCTGCCGGGATTGGCCGGGTCGCGCACCAGCCAGCGGGCGCTGATCTTCGTGGTCGGCGCGTTGTAGCGGACGCCGAAGTGTTCGCATCCGGCGTTGGCGTAGGTCGCGGTGTTCCACTGATAGCAGGTGCCGCCAAAGCCGGTGCCCGGGGCATGGGCAACGGTGTGGTTCAGACTGCAATCGGCGCTCGAATGACGGACGCGGACGCCCGACACCGCACCATTGGTATACGGCGTCGTGACTGCCGGGCCGTAACGCTGCGCCTCGAAGGTGCCGATGAAGGTGTTGGCGGGCACGCCTTCAATTTCGACCTCGAAACCGCAGGCTTCCTGGCCGGTGTTGTTGACGACGTCGAAGTTGGAGGCCGCGCCATAGATGGTGGCGGTTTGCGCGAAGGCGCCGAACGCCAGCGTGGCGGCGGCGAGCGCGGTGATGCGGGCGACGCGCACGCGCGCGGCGGAGATGTTTCGGGTCATGGTCGACTCCTGCTGT
>CAYMSY010000002.1:19940-30751 GCA_964393195.1 uncultured Alcaligenaceae bacterium
TGTGTTTTGTTGCCGTCGCTACGGCAGCGTCATGCCGCAGACATCGACCAGATAGCGGCGAATGTCGGTCCACGTGCGGCGTAGCCCGGTCGCGGAGACCGCGTTGCTCACGGCGTTGTCCTTCATGCCCATCATTGCCCGCATCAGGATCAGCCCGTCGGTGGTGGGCAGCACGACGCCGTCACCGTCGATGTCCATGCGACACACTTCGACCAGCGCCGCGGCGTTGACCTGTTCGATATTGGTGCCGGCCAATGGCGTCGCCGACCGTTCAATACGACGCACAACATCGCGCGGTGGCAGATCGGGCTGCGCCGAACGCAGCAGCGCGGCGGCGCCCGCGACGAGCGGTGCGGCCATGGAGGTACCGCTCCAGGTTCCGAAACCGCCGGGTGTGGCAGCGGTCGGAATGGCGCTGGTGATGCCTTCACCCGGGGCCGCGATCTGCACCCAGGAGCCGCGATTGCTGAAACTTGCCAGTTGTCCGTTGCTGCTGCTGGCGCCAACGGAAATCAGGCCGTAGACACTTTCGGCAGCCGGATATTCCTTGATCGAGCCGCTGCCGTCATTGCCGGCTGCGGCGACGATGACCGGCGCGGTCGTGTTCAGGCAGCGCGTCTTGTCATCCGCGTAACTGGCGTCGGAAAAGTTCAGGACCGGGTCGGTGTCGTCCGCCGGCTCACAGGTAAACAACTTGGCGATCGAGGCCAGTACACGGGTGCGAAGCTGCGTTCCCAGACTCAGGTTGATCACGTGGGCGCCATCATCGGTGGCCGGATTGCCATCAGGATCAATCGCCTTTTGCAGCGCTTCGGCCAGCACCCATGCGTTACCGACGCCGTCCGGATCGAGCACCCGATACGGGATGATCTTCGCCTGCGGCGCCGCGAGCGCGATGAGGCCTGCGACGTGCGTGCCGTGGCCGTAGCCCGGGCCAGCGGTCGAGCATGGTGTCGGTGTGCACAGCTCCTCGGCCGGATTGGTGTCACCGTCGACAAAGTCATACCCTGGCAACAGCTTTCCGGCGAGCGCCGGGTGTGTCGTATCAACGCCCGTGTCGAGCAGCGCCACACGCACCCCCGCGCCGCGCGTGAACAGATGCGCTTCCGGCAGGCGCATGGCCGCCGGCGCCCATTGCGTCTGATAGGCGCCGGGCGAACCGACAGCCCACGGCTGGTTTTTTCGCGCCTCGGGGCTCTGATGCGTGTAATTGGCCTCGACCAGCAGGACGTCCGGGTTGGCGCCCAACTGCGTGACGACCGTGTCGACGTTGCTGCCCGCCGCCAGCTTGAGGCGATAGATCGGGCGGGCGCCGAACTGCGCGCTCTGTGCGCCGGGATACTGCGCGAGGATGGGCGGCAGAGCCGCCGTGCTGCGCAGCTTGAGCAGGACCTCCAGCGCGACGGTGTCCGCTGCATGCGAAACCGCCGCGAATGCCAGCAGTACGCAGGCGACCGCCATCGATCGCAGGGGCGACAGGCTGAAGACGCGAAGATGGCGGAAAGCAGGCATTGGCATGGTCAGCGACACAATACTCAAACAGAGCAGGAAGAGCTACGGAAAATACATCAGGGTCGGTGCAATCCCTGTTGCGACAGATCAAGCGACCGCGGGCGCCCCATCAATGTTAGTGCACGCTACCGCCGACGCGACTAAAGCGCCGGGCTTAGTGTCCGCCGTACAGCGTAAATGCCGCCCAGTGGAATGGATGCGGATGAGTGGCCATAAGCTCAAGCTGTGCGCTGCGCAAAGCCAGAGCTGGTCGCTTGCCGTCGCGCAGCGAGCGATAAAACGCGGTCATGAATTTCACTGTTGTCGCGTCGTCCACCGGCCACATGCTGGCCACCACGCGCGCCGCACCGGCGAGCGTGAAGGCGCGCACGAGGCCGATCATTTCGTCGCCGCGGCTATAGGTTGCAACCCCGGTTTCGCAGGCGCTCAGCACGACCATACCCTGCCGCAAATGCAATGCCTCGGCGTCCTGCACCGTGAACGGCCCATCGGCCAGCTGCAACGCCGAGAACATGGGATTGTCTGACCGGAACTCGGCATGGCAGGCCAGATGCAGCACATCAGCCGCGACACAGGCGGCGCGCAACCGCACAGCATTCGCTTCCGAATCGAGCAGTACATCAGCGTGGTCGAACAGGGCGGCGACGCGTTCTGTCTCCTGTGCCGCGTGAGCAAGCCGTGACGACTCGCCGACGACCAGCGCACGCGACGCAACGCACAGAGGATGACTGATGCCATAGAGCGCTACTTTTGCGCTTGCCACGACGGCGATTTCCGTGCGCTCAGCCAGATATTTTTCCCCGTCGAACAGCGCGGCGAACTGCAGCGAGCCCAACTGGTCGTGCGGCACGATGATGGCGCTGTGCTGTCCGTCCAGCAAGGAGCGGATCGGGGCCCACACCAGATCATGTACGCGGCGCATTGCGACCTGCGATCGCCGGGTCAGAAGTTCGGCATGACTGCCAATGGTCCCGGTGCCGTAACGCATGGTTTCGATCTGGAATCGTGCGCTGCGAACCGCCTCGACCACGCTGGACCAGGTTGCCAGTCTCCGCTGGACGGTGACGTGCTCACGCGTGACCACACAGGCGAACAGCTCGTCGTCGATGACGCCGTATTCAACGAGCGTCTGACCCGTCGCGAGCGCTGCCTGCAGGCTTGCTGGTTCGAACGCACGATCCTCGCCGGCCAGTTCGCTGACGCTTCCGGTGAGCCGCCGCCGTCGGGCCAGTTCGAGGAGATCATGCTCGATGCGCCGGGTTTCGGCGATCAGTGGCTGTGGGTCATCGCCATCATCAATCAGTTTCTGTGCGCTGCGATAGAGCCAGCTGAGCCGCTCCCGCAGCGCAGTTTCCTGTCCGTCCTGAGGCGACGACAGGGACGACACCGACGCATGGGGCCGCGACCCACCCAGCCGTTCGCCGAGGACCCGGGCACGAAACCGCTCCAGTTGCATCACCACGCGTGTGGCAGAGGTGTCCGAGGGTGCGTCTTCGCATGCGTCAAGCGCGATACGCAGCACTTCCTCATACGGACGTAGCTGATCAAGCAGAAACGCCCCGCGAATGTCGTCACCGGGCAGCGCGCTGCGTTGTTCTTCCGAGGACGCGATCGCCGATTCGAACAGCGCCTCTGCGGCTGGGGTGTCGCCACGGGCTTTCGCCACCAGCCCCAAGCCCACCTGACAGCGCACGGCAACCGACAGCAGCTGAAGCTCATGCGCCCGCGCGAGTGTGTCGGCGAACAGCGTGGCCGCGCCGTCGATGTCAGCACATTGCAACAGGGCGTGTGCGCGCACCACGTCCGCCTGTGCCTGGCCGGGCGCGAGCGAGCTCTCGGCGTAGGCGTCGGCAGCCTCTGCGGCGAGCGTGGCCGCGACTTCAGCGTCGCCCTGCTTGATCGCAAGTTCGGCCTTGGCCAGCAGCACTGTGGCTCGTCCGGCACTGACGTCCTGCGCCGAAAACAAATCCCGCGAACGCTGCAGATCGTCGGCTATTTCTTCCGGTGAACGCGCCAGCGCGGCCTGTGCGCGCGCCCGCTGCACCAGCGCCCACGCCTGCTCGACCGGCATTTCGAGCGATTCAAACCGCGACAATGCACGATCGTAAAGACTGACGGCTTCCGGCAGCAGGCGCACCTCAAGGTAGGCATCGGCGAGCTGTTTTTCGGCGATTGCCAGGTGTTGCGGCATATCGAGTTCGGCATAGCCCTGTCGTGCCCGCTCCATCCCGGCGAACGCGTCACGATAAGCGCCTCGTGCCAGGCAGACCAGCGAAACGGATTCTTCCGTCATCGCCTGCAGGACCGGCAGTGCATGCTCGCTGGCCCGCTTCTTTGCGTCTGCATAGCTTGCGAGCGCCGTATCAAAATTGCCCAATGAGGCGTTGGCGTCGCCCATGCCAATCTCACTCATCACCGACCACTGCTGGTCGCCCACGGTCTCGAAGAGCCGGGTCGCTTTTTCGTATTGCTGCAACGCGTCGGAGAAATTGCCGATCCGGCAATACAGATTGCCGAGGTTCAGGCTCACCTTTGCCGCAGGCAATAGCTCGCCGCTGCGTACCAGCTCCGCAAAAATGGCCACGCCACACCCGGTCGCTTCAGCGTGTCGACCCAGCACGGACAGCGCCATGATCTTGGGGACCTGTGCGTTTGCGGCGCGTCCGGATTGTCCGATCGAATGGAACTGCGCCGCGGCCCGATCCAGATGCGTGAGTGCGTCGGTCATGCCGCCCCGTGTCAGGTCGGCAATCCCGCTGACCCAGCCATGAATCGCACCCAGTTCGGTGTGCGTGGCGGATGTCTGCGCGTCCGTTTGATCCGGGAGCAATCGGGCCAGCACACTTGCCGCGACGGCAACTTCGGCGGGCGCGCTGCTCCAGGCGGCAATCGCCCGATCCTTGATGGCCCAGGCCAACGCCAGTCGTTGGCTATCGGTTAACGGCGCCGGCGGAGTTGCGCCCGAAGCAACCAGCGTTTCCGCGAGCGTTTTGGCCCATTCGGCGAGTGTTTCTGACGCGGGCATGCGGGCGGGGAGGTTCTTGGCGCAGGGTCGACCGCAGCATGTCGCTGCGGTCGTAGGGGAGTCTCCCGTCTAGTTTAGAGCGTCGGACGGTCGATGTCCCCTCGCGCACTCACCGCAGGCTCAGCGGACCCGACGGACCGCGCAAGTCTGATCGCGATGGCTAGGCCGTGTTAACACGCCCTACCGACGTACACCCACGTCAATCGGCGGCAATTCCACGGCGGTGCCGTCGAACTTGAGCGTCATCCAGTAGGTGCCGGCGCGCACATTGTCGAGGTGAAACGCGCCGAGTTCATCGAGTGACGTGGTGCGCAGCGTCTGGTTCGCCTGTTCGCTCAGGGTGTCGACGGCGAGTTCGACGAGGCCCGTCTCGTCTGGGCCAAGGATCTGGCCCGCGAGCACGAAGCTTTCGGCGGATGACACGATGCGCAGGTCAATGTCGCGGCCCTGGGCGCTGAACATCATGTGCCGTGCCTGTGATGGCATCGAGCGCAGGCCGAGCGCGGTTTGCGGTGCGCTCCAGCTGTCGAAGGTCAGCACGGCGCGGATTTTGTTGAGCAGGCTGTCAGCGACCGGTTTCGCGGGCACGGGGGCCGGATGTGCCGCCTGCCAGAGGCCAATGGCGGATTTGACCAGCGCGGCCGGCGCATCGGGCAGGGCGGCGGCGCCCTTGACGAGGCCAGCCAGTTCGTCGTCAGTCAGGGATTGGATCGGCTTCATGGTCTTATCGTAGGATTGGATTGCCTGCTGAACAGAGTCGTTGCCGGGCGACAAAATACATGGGCTGATGCGTTGTGCTGCATGGTCATCAATCCACCAGTTTGCGCAGCTTGCCGAGGCAGCGTGCGCGGGTGGGGCCGATGCTGCCGACCGGCATGTCGAGGCGGGCGGCAATCTGGTCGTAGGCGACTGCCTCGTCGGCGTCGCCGTAGAGCATGGTCAGCAGATCGCGGCAGCGGGTGTCGAGCCGGTCGAGCGCCTGGCGCACCTGATTCTGCGATTGCAGCGCTGCGAGCGCGTCTTCCGGCAGCAGGGCGTCGTCGGCGACGTCCCATTCGGCGGTCGCGTTGTCGTTGTCGCCATCCTCGTCGCGCGTCATCGACACCGTGCGCTGGCCGCGTGAACGCTGCAGCAGGGCCTCGCGCTTGGCCGTGGTCACGATCCAGGCCTGCAGCCGGTCCTGTTGCGTCAGTTTGGGCAGGTGTTCAATCAGCCGCGCAAACACGGTCTGGAAGACGTCGGCGGCCATGTGTTCGTCGAGCCCCATGCGGCGCACGATCGCGTAGACGAGGCGCTGGTAGCGGTGAACGAGGATTTCCCATGCGGCGCCGTCGCCACGGTTGCAGCGGGCGGCAAGTTCGGCGTCGCTGGCCGGCGTTTCGGATTCGGGGTCGCGGTCTGGAGCGGTCATTTGCCTTGAAGCATAGCGTTCACTCACCTTGCCATGACCGTTGCGGTGCAAGAACGGCCTGCGGAACTGGCGCCGGGCTGCGCGGGATGACAAAAGTGATACAACTTTATGACGAAAAGACCATTGGACAGGGCTTGAGACGAAATAATGACATTTCTCGACTTAAGCGTTAATGAAGCGCCAAGCCCTTTACCGACGCCGTTTCAGACAAATGCTGTTAACGATGCCAGTGGTCCCGGCAGAATGCCGGCATGCAAGCGCACGAATCCCCCCTGCCGCCGTTTGACCTCGCCCTGACCATCCGGCCCGCCGATATTGATGAACTGGGCCATGTCAACAACGTTGTCTACCTTTCCTGGGTCAACGACGTTGCTATTGCACACTGGGCGTCGTTGACCACGCCGCAGCAGCGCGAAAAATTCGTCTGGGTGGCTTTGCGCCACGAAATTGACTATTCGGCGGAAGCCCTGCCGGGAGACAGCATCATTGCACGGACATGGACAGGAATGGCACGCGGCCTGCGCTACGCGCGGCATACGGAGATAATTCGGGGTCGCGACCAGAAGGTTCTTGCCCGCGCGGTCACCCAGTGGTGTCCGCTTGATCGTGCAAGCGGACGGCCCACGCGGTTGCCGGTCGAAATTTCGGCGTACTTCGCGAAGTAGCGACCACCAGAAGATAGAGATAGATAAAGACATCGTTTGTTGGAGGATTGGATGACGGGTTCGCGAGCTGGCGGCCGATGGTGGCTGCGGAGTCTGGTTGCCTTGTGCGCGTCGGCGACGATCGCCGGCGCCTGGGCGCAGGATGAAACGGCGCCGCAGCGGCGTCCGGTCAAGGTGGTCGCGCCGGAGCGCATCAAGATCAAGACGGTCATGGGCGAAGCGCTGGTGCCGGCGTACGCCAGCGCCGACCTGTCAAAGGTGCACAGCGAAATCAAGCGTGCGGTGATCGTCGTGCACGGCCGCCTGCGCGATGCCGACAAGTATTTTGAGCTCAGCGTACGGGCCGCGCGCGCCGCAAACGCGCTCGGCAGCACGCTCGTCGTCGCGCCGCAGATCATCTCGACCGGCGACGCCGCGCGCCATGACCTGCCGGTCGGCGTCGCGCGCTGGAAATCCGAGGCCTGGCTGGGCGGGGACGTCGGCAAGGCGCCGTTTCCGATCAGCTCGTTCGAGGTGATGGACGGCATCATCGCGCAGCTTGCCGACCGCACGCGCTTCCCGAATCTGGAGCGCATCGTGGTGGCGGCGCATTCCGGCGGCGCCCAGTTTGTCCAGCGCTACGCCGTGGTCGGTCGTGCCGATCAGGTGATTACAGCGGCCGGCCTGCAACCCTATGCCGAGGGCGTTGACGTCAACGCCGCGAAAGGGCCGGTGATGCGCGTCCGCTTCGTCGTCGCCAACCCGTCGTCCTATGTCTATTTCGACGCGGTGCGGCCGGTGGCGGTCAGTCATTGCCGCGAATTCGATCACTGGCGCTACGGCATCAACGACCCGGTTGCCTACGCTCAGGGCAGCGACATGAAGGTCATGGAATCACGCTATCTCACACGGCGCGTCATTTATCTGCTCGGCGGCAATGACATCGATCCGAATCACTCCGCGCTCGACAAGAGCTGCATGGCCGAAGCGCAGGGCAGCAACCGGCTGGAGCGAGGAACCAATTACTTTGCGCACCTGCTGAAACGGGCCAAGCTTCAGGGCATCGCACTGCGCCACACGCGGGTGGAAGTGCCCGGCGTGGCGCATGACGCCGACCGCATGTTCAATTCCATCTGCGGCAAGGCGGCGCTGTTTGACGCACCGGGCTGCGAGATGAAGCTCGGCGAGTCAATGACCGCGCCGAGCGGTGCCACCGCGTCGACAGCGCCACCGGCCCAGCCCGCGCCGGCGGTGGCTGGTGCGAGCGTTCCTGCAAACAGCGTGTCGAGTACGTCGAGCGCGCACAGCCTCGCGCAGAAGACGCACCGACCGTAGCAATCGGCTTCGTTCGCGACTGGTCAAACGCTAAATTTGCGTTACAGCTTTTTCGCAAGAAGCCTATTCGTAATGGGCTCAGGCCTTGAAATAGCGAATAACCGGGTTTCGCGAAATATCGCTACCAAGCCCTTTGCGACAAGGCTTCCAGCAAAAAGCTGAAAGCCTTTTTTGTGCTTCACATCGCTGATCAGTCGCGGTCGTAACCGCTGTTGCCACCGCTTACTGGGTTTGGGTCTGCGTCTGGGATTGCGACGAAGGCGATTGCGCCTGCCGTTGCGAATGGGCTGCTGCAGCCGGCACTTGATCCATCGGCGCGACGGTCACCGCGACGGCCAGCGTATGCGTCCCGCCGCCACGAATCACACCGCGCAGCGGTGGCACATCGCCATAGTCGCGGCCATAGGCCAGCTTCACATGGCTCTCGCCCGCGAGGCAGTTGTTGGTCGGATCAAAATCGAGCCATCCCGACTTCGGGCAATACACGCTGACCCAGGCGTGCGAGGCATCGGCGCCGATCAGTCGCGGGCGGCCTGGCGGCGGTTCGGTCAGCAGGTAACCGCTCACATACCGCGCCGCGAGTCCAAGTGAGCGTAGTCCGGCAATCATTACCTGCGCGAAGTCCTGACAGACACCTTGCTTGAGGCTCAGCGCCTGCAGCGGCGGCGTGCTGGCGTCGGTCGCTTCCGGCGAATACTTGAACTCGGCATGAATGCGCTGGCACAGCGCCCTGGCCAGCTCATACACCGGCATCGACTTGGCGCTGACGGCTGACGCGTACTTTGCAAAATTGGCGTGAACCGGCGCCAGCGGCGAGCCCTGCGCAAACTCGCGGGCCGCATCAAACGCCTGCTCGGCGGCGTACTGCATGTGTTCGGCCACGGCCTCCCACGGCAGGCTTTCCGGCACCGTCACGCGGTCCAGCTTGCCAGCCAGTTCCGGCGGCAGGGCATGCGTCACCACTTCACTGTGCGCAGTGACCACGAGTTCGCTGTGCGGCGTGGCAAGTTCGAAATACACCCGCTGCTGGCCGAAACTGTCGACGCTTTGCGCCATCGCGGCCGGGTCCGGCTCAATGCGCAGATCATGCACCATCAACTGTTGCGACGCCGATGACAACGGTCGCAAGTGCGCAATGTGATGCGCCTGCTCGACGGCATGGGCGTAGCGATAGCGCGTTTCGTGGATGACCGTGAGCCTCATGCGCCGACCGCCTGATTCGCGGCTTCCGCATGGCTGAAAAAACGCTGCGACAGCGCATCCGATATGGCAAAGGCATCGCGCGTCACACCACGCAGCAGGACCACGATGGCTTCGGGATTGTCAGCGCTGGCGAGCGCCGACAGATGCTCCGGCTGCCACCGGTGCGGCAGCACAAACGGCGCCAGCATGGTCGGCACGACCCCGGGCGGCGTGTGCTCCATCCTGGCGATGCGTCCGGCCAGTGTCTGCGCGATCCAGGCCAGCGAGCGCGGGTTGTCGCGATCCAGCGCGAGCAGTTCGATCAGCGCCTGCGGATCGCGCTGCTGCAGATAGCGCGAGCGATAGGTGATGGTGCTGTCAAACAGGCTCAGCACCAGCGAAAACCCGATGTCACTGGCAAGCGTTCCGGTGGCGAAGGCTTCCGCCAGTGCTTCTGCCAGCGTGCCCAGCCGCTCGATCTGGCGTCCGAGCGACAACAGGCGCCAGCCATCGTCACGCGTCATGCGGTCGGTCTGGGCGCCGGTCATCGCCATCACATTGGTCGACAGGCGCTCGAGTGCGCGCAACGCCTGCTGTGTCGTGCAGGTGAGCGCGTGTTGTCCCGGCTGCTGCGGACGATCATCACCCGCCATCATCGCGTCGAATTCATTGGCACTCGCGGTCACCAGCGACCACTGCTCAAGCGCCAGCCGTTCGCGCACCGCGAAGGCGGCATAACGCAGCGACGACAGTGTCGCCGCCACACTGTAGGCGCCGAGCTTGGCATCACGGTCGGCGAGCGAGGCGATCAGCGCCCGCTCGAAGACGTGCGACGCCTGTTTCGGCGTCGGCACCGCCTTGTTGACGAGACCATTGCTGAGTGACAGCCGGTGCAGCCATTCGAGTGTTTGCGGCGTTTCTTCCGCTTCGCTGGCCAGCGCTTCAAGAATCACCCGGGCCAGCCGCGTCGTGTTTTCCAGCCGCTCGGTGTAGCGGCCGAACCAGAACAGGTTTTCCGCCGCACGGCTGGCGATGCCGAGCGGTGCCCGATGCGCGGCGATGGGGGTCAGCGTCGTCGACAGCGGAGCGCTGTCCTCGGTCGCATGTCCCGTGATGACCCAGCAATCGGCGGAGCTGCCGCCACGGTACATGGAAACGACGTCGCGACCTTCGGGCGCAATCCGCGTGAGCCCGCCGGGCATGACATGCCACTGGCCCGGTCCGTTCGATAACGCGAAGACGCGCACCATCGCGGCGCGACTCGCGATGGGCGGCGTTGCATCGAGACCCTGCCAGCTCGGCGTGTGCGACAGCGGCATGAACGCCTGCGCGGAAAATTCCTCGGGCCGCTGCGCAATCTTGCCGGTCCATTGTTCGCGCTCGCGATTGGACAGGGACTTGCCAATCGCGGGCACGAAGCGACGGCCGCGATCATTGAAGGTTGGCTTCAGTACATAGTCGCCGAGTTGCGGAATCAGGGTCCGCAGCGCGCTCTTTTCGCCGCACCACCAGCTCGCGAGCGACGGAATGGCCAGTGATTCACCAAGCAGCGATTCGCAGATCTTGGGCAGGAACCCAAGCATCGCCGTGGATTCAAGAAACCCGGTGCCCGGCGCATTTGCGAGCACTACATTGCCGGCGCGGTAGGCCTGCATCAATCCCGGAATGCCGACCCCCGAATCAGCGCGCAGTCCGAGCGGAA
>CAYMSY010000003.1:0-10529 GCA_964393195.1 uncultured Alcaligenaceae bacterium
TCGATTCGACGCAGGCAAAGGCCAGGTATGAAAGTGGTGTACTGACCTTGACGCTTCCGAAGAAGACGGCGCAAAGCAGCAAACGGCTGACCGTCGAGTAAGGGCGCCACGCTCCGGTGTATCGGTGATTCGGGGCCTGCGTACGTAGGCCCGCGGCCAATCACTGCATCCGCTTTGTTGCAACAATTTGCGGATAGCTGCCGCGCTGGCGTGGTAGATTGCCGTTTTCACCGGGGGCAAAAAAATGATTCGCATGCAGGGGAAAACGGTTCTGGCTGTGATGGTCGCGTTTGCAGCGTTGGTCGCGCTTCCGGCCCATGCCGGCAAGACGCTTGACGCAGTCAAGGCGCGCGGACAGCTCGTGTGCGGCGTCAATACCGGGCTTGCCGGTTTCTCGCAGGCGGACGGTACTGGCAACTGGTCGGGTCTGGACGTCGATTTCTGCCGTGCGCTGGCGGCTGTGGTGCTCGGTGATGGCAGCAAGGTGAAATGGGTGCCGCTCAATTCGCAGCAGCGGCTGCCGGCGTTGCAGAACGGCGAGCTGGACGTGCTCTCGCGCAATACGACGTTCACGCTCACGCGCGATGCCTCGCTCGGGCTGCACATCACCTCGCCGCTGTACTACGACGGCCAGGGCTTCATGGTGCCGACGAAGACCAAGATTACCGACGTGCGACAGCTCAAGGGCCAGACCATCTGTGTACTGTCCGGATCAACTACCGAGAAAAATCTCGCGGATTTTTCGCGCAGTAATAACCTGGCCATGAAGCCGGTCGTGTTCGAGTCGCTGGACGGACTGGTCAACGCTTACTTCGCGGGCCGCTGTGTCGGCTACACGACCGATGCCTCGGGCCTTGCCTCGGTGCGCAACAAGGAAGCAAAGAATCCTGCGGACCATGTGATCCTGCCGACGCTCATTTCGAAGGAACCGCTCGGCCCGATGGTGCGACGCGGCGACGACGAATGGTTCGCCATCGTCAAATGGGTGATCTACGGCTTGCTGGAGGCGGAGGAGTATGGCGTGACCAAAGCCAACGTCGACGCCATGAAGGCGAGCAGCCAGGACCCGGTCATACAACGCATGCTCGGCACCACCGAAGACACGGGCAAGCTGCTCGGTCTCGACAAGGACTGGATGGTGCGCGCCATCAAGGCAAGCGGCAACTACGGCGAAATGTTCGACCGCAATCTCGGGCCCGGCAGTTCAGTCAAGCTGCCCCGCGGTCTCAACAATCTGTGGAACAAGGGCGGTTTGATGTACGCCTATCCGGTTCGCTGAGATACTTCTAGCGCGGAAATCGCCTATCAACTCTGAGCTGGAAGCCCCATCGGAAGAGGGCTACGGGCCGATTTATGCCTGAAGTCGACTTTAGGCATAAAATTGGCCTAAGCCCTTATTGAATGCGCATTCCAGAAAAGAGTTGTTGACGTTTCTGGATGCGATTGTCTGCTCAGCGCACCACCCGCTCGGCTGCGATGACCGCCTCGATCACGTCCGCCAGCAACACGGGACGCGTCGCGTCATCCAGCTCCACCACGACGAGATAACCCGTGTCCTTGCCGCCTGAGACAAACGCCTTGACCAGTGCCAACTGGTCGCTGTGCACCAGTGTGCCGTCCTCTTTCGACCAGTATTCCATCGCGACCAGGCAGCCTGCCGACGGCGCCGCCGGGAAGTACGGCTCGCCACGGTAGTAGGCCGGGTTCACCGTATTGCCATGAGCAAGGATTTCGTCGCGTCCGGCCTTGCCCGCGAGCCAGGCCTCGCGCATCGGAAAATAGCCGCGCCATGATGCTGGCAGGAAACTTTCGTACTTTTGTTCGCTCCATTCGCCCGCCGTATCGGCGTGCTCGAACACGCTGACCGAACCCTCGATAGGCAACATCGATTCGAGGTAAGGCGTCGGGCCGATCCAGCGGTTGGTCGCCGTGCCGGTGCCCTTGATGACGAACACGCCCTGCGGTGTATTGCCATTGGTGATGGTGCCCGGCAGATTGGTGCGCGCCAGTGCGAGTTGCGGAATGTTGAAGTAACTGCCGTCAGCATTGCGCACGAAACGGCCGTCTGCCCCACGCACCATCGCGAGCCCGGTGCGCTCGCGGTCTCGACGCTGAAAACTGAACAGCACCGGATAACCCGGACGGATCGGCGCTGCGAGCAAGTCCGTGAGCGCCGGACGCTGTTTCAGCTCATCTGCCGGATTGACGCTCAGGCGACGGTCGAGTGCACGCAGCCGCGGCTCGTCGGCCCCGTCCGGAAAGTTCGCACGCATCTGCTGCGCGATCAGCTGGCGATTGCCCGCTGAATCGTCATGTCGCAACAGCGTGTAGGCGGCGATCGCAAACTCGCGTGGTGTTTTTATCTTGGGCAATAGTGACGGCAGCAAAGGCGCCGCGTCACTCCAGTACATCGTATGCGCTGCGCTCAGCACGCCGCGCTGCCAGGCCGCGCCTTTTTCGTGCGCCGATGGCAGCGCCGCCAGCAGCGCCGTGCGCGCCAGTTCCTTTTCAACATTGAAGAACGCCGCGGCCGACAGGGCGCCCGGAAGTTTCTCGTCCGATTCGGCGCCCGGTGGCAACAGCAACACGGCGCGCATCGCCGCGATCTCGTTCTCGTACACCGCACGCTCGCCCTCGCGCGAGGTGAGCGCTGCGCTCAGATCCTTCGGTCGCAGCGCTACCAGCTCGGGCACCGTACGGCGCACCGTGCCCGACGGGTCGAGTGCACGTGGCGGTGCGGCGCACCCGCTGATCAGCAGCGCCAGTGCCGCGAGGGCGAGGAGGGTGGTGCGCGTATGCATGCGGTGCTTTCTCCGGTGTCTGCCGGCCATGTTGATCGTGCAACACGGTGCGGGCGTTTGTAGCAATGCTATCGCGCGGCATCGACGCCGGGTTGATACTGACCGCAGCGGCTGTTCACGCGCTGGCACGGCAAACGATGTGCTTGCGTCTTTGCAGATACCGCTTCTGAAAGGATTCGATATGGCCACCATTCACACGCAAAAAATCGGCACCGTTGCAACCGTTGCTGCGGGAGCTACGTCGCATTTCACCTGGAAAAATCCGCCCTGGGGCACCGTGCTCTCGTACTTTGCCTATCCTGTGCCCGAGCATGCTTCGGGGCCGCACGGCAGCACCTCGGGTTCGGTCGCCGTGACGCGCGTTACCTGCACCTGGATCCGCGACAACTTCAACAGCGATACCAGGCGCGTGGTGATCGACGTGCTGAACACCGGCAACAGCGCTACCGGTTACGAGCTTTATCAAAGCTGGATCGATTGATGCACTGGAAACGGCATAGCATTGCAGTCCGATCCCTTTGCCACATTGACCGAACGCAGGACGCGATGCCATGATCCTCTTTGCAAGTCTCAAGCACATCGGCGCGCGCTTCCTGCCGTTGATCGTGCTCACCGCCTGGCTCTCCGGTTGCGCCAGCCCGCCGGTCGTCGACAAGGCGGATGTCGTGCCAACGGCGGGACAGGCCGTTTGCTATCAACCGAACTGCTGCAACAATGCGGCGGCACTGCGTTTTGAGCCGCATCGCCTGAACTGTCGCGCCATTGAACTGCGGGATCAGGGCAAGGACGCGGAGGCGTTGCGCGCCCTGCAGGCCGCTGTCAACGCAGCGCGGGCAGAGACCGTACGCAGGGAGGCGGCGACCGAGGTGCTTTGCTTCGCGCTCAATGATCTCGCTCATCGTGCTGATGCGGCGGACGATGATGCCGGAAGTCGCACCTTGTTCGACGGCAATCTCGCAGCCTGCAAATCGCGTTTCGGCGACACCTCGGACGCAGCAGCGCAGGCGCTCTACGGTGGCGCGAGTCAGCATCTTCGGCGTGATCGCCTGCGCGTTGCGCTGCCGCAGATGGAGCAGGTGATCACGATGGCGCGCAACAATGGCAATCGCGGTCTGGAGTCGTTTGCAACCGACGCGCTGGGCCGCATTCACGACATGCTCGGCGATTGTGCCCAGGCGCGTCGTTTGTTGCAGCAGGCGATCACCATCAAGACCGAAGTATTCGGTGCCCGCAGTCGTGAAGTCGCTGTCAGTTTCACCAACCTTGGCGCCAGCTACATCGAGACCAATGACGGCGCCACCGGGCGTGACTGGTATCGCAAGGCCGTGGCCATTTACGCGGAGGCGCTTGGCACGGCTGACGACAAGACGCTGCACGTCGCCAGCTCGCTGGCGGCGAGCCATCTTGCCGATGGCGAACTCAAGCAGGCAGAGCGTCTGTACGAAGAGTTGTACCCGAAGTTCGTGCAGACCTATGGCCCGAAAGATGAGCGCACCGTGGTGATCATCAATGACTGGGGGGCAACGCTCGCGCGGCAGGACCGCTTTGCCGACGCCCTGGTCAAATTTGAACAGGCGCTGGCGATTCGCCGCACCACGATGACCAACACCGTGCGTCACGGTTACAGCGCACTTAATGCTGCCAAGATGAAGAAAGTGACCACCACCTGCGCGGCGGCGCAAGCCTTGCGCAATGAGGCCGCACGCGTAGCTGCGAGCATGTCACCGGAGCGGCGGCGCGACGCCGAAGTGGCCGAGTTTGTGGCCGACGTCGCGCACTTTGAAGAGGAATGCGCCCCGCGCAAACCGGCCGCCGCGGCGCCGAGAAAGAAGAAGTAGTCACATGAAGTTGCTGATTCTCGGCGGTACCGGTTTCATCGGTACGCATCAGGTTCACTATGCAATCAATCGCGGTCACGCGGTGACGCTGTTCAATCGCGGTCAGCGTTCGTCGTCGCCGCCCGATGGCGTTGAGGTGCTGCTGGGCGATCGCGAAGCCGGCGACTACCGTGCGTTGCAGGGCCGTGACTTCGACGCCTGCATCGACAATGCGACGCTGGTGCCGCGCTGGGTCCGTGATGTTGGCGCCGTGCTGCGCGGCCGCATCGGGCATTACAGCTTCATCTCGACGACCTCGGTGTATGCGAGCGATACCGTGATCGGCGCCGACGAGAGCGATGCGCGCCAAACCTACACCGGCGCCGATGCGATGGCGCACACACCGGCGGAGGTGCGTGCCAACATGTCGCTCTACGGTCCGCTCAAGGCTCTCTGCGAAGACGAAGCGCAGCGCCAGTTTGCGGGCATCACGGCGGTCATTCGTCCGGGGCTCATTGTCGGGCCGGGCGATGAGTCCGATCGCTTCACTTACTGGCCGGTGCGCATCGCACGCGGCGGTCGCGTGCTGGTGCCGCCGCTTGCTGACCCGTTGCAGTTTGTCGATGTGCGCGATCTGGCTGAATGGTCCATCCGCATGGCCGAAGCGGGCGCGACCGGCGTCTTCAACGCGAAGGGGCCGGACCATGCGCTGACGGTTGGCTCGATGCTGCAAACGGTTCGGGAGGTCACGGGCAGCGACGCTGAATTTTGCGAGGCGACGAAGGCGTGGCTTGACCAGCATGAGGTGAGCGCCTGGACCGATCTGCCGGTGTGGATTCCGGACGAGGGGGAAACCGCCGGAGCGCATCGTCGCGATGTGTCGCGGGCGATTGCGGCGGGGTTGAGCTATCGACCGCTGGCGGAGACGGTTGCGTCCACGCTGGACTGGTGGCGGCAGTTGCCTGAAAGCCGTAGGACGACTCTGAAATTCGGACTCTCACCAGAGCGTGAAACGACACTGCTTCTAGCGCTCAACGGCGCCGGCGCTTGATGCGGGCGGTGCGCAGGCGGATACATGAGCCCTGTCAGGATTACGGGTTTAGCCCGTGAGCGAGCCCGGATCAGCTCCTTTCAGCAATCATGCCGATCGTGAAATCAGGCAATAGCTTTTTGTGAAAAGGACCACTTATAAAGGGCTAACCGTGAAATTTAGCTATATGTCGACTTTTAATTAAATGCACGTCTGAGCCCTTATTGAATGGGCATTTCAATAAAAAGATGATGATGAAAATGGAGTGCTACAAAGACCGTTTGCCGCGCAAACCGGCAGGCGACAGTTGACGTAGATTTGCGCAGAATTGCATGATGTGCCGCGCACCCACAATCACCGCGCGCAAGCTGCTGGCGATCATGGGGGTGATCGCGGCGTCGGTGACCACCTATCCCGCCAACGCTCTCTCGCATGAAGAGTGGGTGATGGCCTTCGTGCGTTTTGTTGAATGGCCGACGTCGCCGACCGACAATGCGCTGGTCGTTTGCCAGCCATCGGACACGCCGTCGCTCGAACTTGACGGAAAACAGGTGCGCGGACTGACGCTGCAGGTGCTGCGCATTTCGACGGCGCGCGAGCTCGATCGCTGCCAGTTGTTCGCCATGCTGGCCGGGAGGGAGGCTAACTGGACGCCGTGGATCAGCGCGCTGCGTACACGACCGGTTCTGGCGGTGGGACTGGGCGGACGCTTCTGTGAAATCGGCGGTGCGATCTGTGTGCTGCGCGACGAAGTGACCGGCACGGAAAAGTACCAGCTCAATCTGGAAACGCTGTCGCGCGGCGGTTTCAAAGTGAATTCGCAACTGCTACGCTCGCAGCCGCAGCGCCCGGTCACCGCGACGGGCGCAGGAAGCGGGGGATAGCGCATGCCGCGCAGACGACAGGTATCCATTTCAGCGCAGATCAGTCGTGTTGTGATTTTCACCGCGACGCTCGCGGTCGTGCTCACCATGGTCGCGATGATTGCCGTTGCCGCGTTTCTCGCGCGCAGTGCGGCGCAGCAGCGCGCGAGCACCATTGCCGAACTGGTCGCTGCGAGCGCCGATGTGCCTATCGTGCTGCGCGACGCTGACCGCGGCCGTGAAGTGCTCAGCGCATTGTCGAGTTCGGACACCGTGATCAGCGCGCGGCTGCTCGATCCCAACGATCTGGCGCTGGTCACCTACCTGCACAAGCGTCACGCCACCGACATTCGCGATGGCGGCTGGATGTCGCGCATCACCAGTGCAACTGAATTTACGGTGAAGAAACCGGTGGTCAACGGCGGTGACCTGATCGGTTACGCCGAAGTCACCATCCGCGAGCAGAACATTTCCTATGCCATGCTCGCCTTTGTCGCGTCCGGCGCCGGTGTGCTTGCCCTGATGACCATCGTCTGGGGCGCCATCTCGCGGCCAATCGGTCGCTACCTCTCGCTTCCGATTACGCGTTTTTCCGAGATCACGCGCAAGATCCGCGATACACAGGACTTCACGCATCGGGTGCCGGCGACCCGGGTACGTGAAGTGCAACGCCTGAGTGAAGACTTCAATGCCATGCTGCAGGTCATCCAGCGCCGCACCTCCGAGGTTGAGGAGCGCAACAAGGAGCTGGCGCGACTGGCGTTCTACGACCCGCTGACCGGGGCGGCCAACCGCATCCTGCTGCTTGATCGCATTACACAGCTCATTGACGGCCATAGTCGTGACGCGCGTCCGTTCGCGGTGGTCGGGCTTGATCTGGACGATTTCAAAATGCTCAACGACCAGTTGGGCCATCAGGTCGGTGACGCCTTTCTCAAGTCGATGAGCCATCGTTGCAAGGCGGAACTGCGCCCGACCGACACCTTCGCCCGACTTGGGGGCGACGAATTCATTGCACTGCTGCCGAACGTCGGCACCCGCGAAAACGCGTTGACCGTCGCACGCAAACTGGCCGAGGCAGTGCATGCCGCCAATCACGTCCATACACTGCCCATCAGCTGTACCGCCAGCATGGGCATCGGACTGTATCCGGAAGACGGCCTGTCGACCAACGAACTCATGGCCCGCGTCGACGCCGCCATGTATGAAGCCAAGGCCAGCGGCCGCAACCAGATTCGCTATGTCAGCGACATCACCATGACCGAAAATTCAGCAGAGAGGGTGGATCATGCGCATTGAGTTTTCCGCAACAACCGGGTCCCGATGGGTGCAGTTGGCGCAGTGGTCTGCGGCCGTGCTGATGTGCGCGCTGCTTGCCGCCTGTGCTTCGCCGCCGCCCGCACCCGAACCGGCGCCCAGAGCGGCGTCGCGTATTGAAAAGATAGAGGCGGCGCTCAAGGCCATGAGCTTCGAGAAACAGGACGACGGCTGGTATCTGTCGCTGCCGGCTCCGCTGATCTTTCCGTTCGACAGCGATGTGGTCGCAACGGACGCGCGCGAGAACCTGTTCCGCATCGCACTGCAACTGCGTGAACTGGGCATTGACCGCATCATGGTGCGCGGCCACACCGACAATGTTGGCACCCGCGAGTACAACCTGGCGTTGTCAAAACGGCGTGCCGACGCGATCGCAGCGATGCTCGGCGAGGGCGGTTTTCCGTTTGACCGCATCGATGCCAAAGGACTTGGCTTCAGTCTGCCCATCGCCGACAACGCGACCGCCGAGGGACGTGCGAAAAACCGTCGCGTCGTGATCATCGTCCAGATCATCTAGCGTCCGGCGAACGGCCGGCTCTGCCGGTTCATCGCGATGGCCCGCGATTCATCGCATCCGGCTTTCCGCAGGATGAGGCGGTGACTAATGTTGACTCCATACCGCTACCGTCGTAGCCATTCATCGGGAGTCGCCATGCAGCCGTCACGCCTATCAGCCACCTCAAGCCGGGCCGCCAGGGTCAGGGTCTCGCAGCAATTGTTGTTGCCGGTCATTGCCGCGTTCGCACTGGCCGCAACGCCCGCCGCCGCCGGGTCGGGTTTTTCGTTTACCTGGGGCAAGACGGTTCAGGGCTCCGGCAAAACCGTGGAGGCGCAGCGCAACGTCGCGGCGTTTGATCGGGGCAGCGTTGCCGATGGCATTCAGGTGGTGTTGCGCCAGGCAGCTGCGCAAAAGGTGACCGTCAAGGCCGATGACAATCTGGAGCCATTGATCGAAACGCAGGTTGAAGGAGCCACGCTCAAGGTGAAGCCCAAGTCGAATACGTCGATCAGCACGCGTAATCCGATATTGGTCACGATCGACTATGTGCAGCTCAGTTCACTGGCCATCAACGATGGCGTAAAGGCCGAGCTTGATCTCGTCAAGGGTACGACGTTCGAGGTCCGCGCGAGCGACGGCAGCAATCTGCGTCTTGGGGACGTGACGGTCACTGACTTTTCGATCAAGGTCGAGGACGGCAGCCGGGCAACGGTGGGCAATGTACGCGCCTCGTCGGTTCAGCGCTTCAGCGTTGCCGATGGCGCCAGCCTGACGGTTGAAAGCGCGAGCGGCGACCGCGCCATGTTGTCGGTGGCTGATGGCGCAAACGCAACCGTACGCACGATGGACGTGAAGGCGTTTGAAGCCAGTGTGGCCGACGGTGCACGCGCCGAGGTAGCGGGCGTGGCCGTCCAGCAAACCTATTCGCTGGCCGATGCGGCCAGTGTCGATGCGCAGAAGCTGCGCGGTACATCGGCTCGCGCCCGCGCGAGCGACGGCAGTTCACTCAAGCTCGGTCAGGTGCTGACGCTCGACGTTGATGCCAACGACGGCAGCACTGTGCGCTACTCCGGTGACCCGACCATTACGCGGCGCGTACGTGACGGTGCAACGCTCAAGAAAATCTGACGCAAGCGTACCGATGAAGCAACGGGCTCCTGCGAGCCCGTTGTCATTCTGTGGTCAGACTTTTTGTCCCTTGATCATGGCCATCACATCCGCCACGTTGATGCTGCGTGCCTTTTCCTGAATCTGTGGGACGTACTTCGCCTGAAGCTCTTTCGCGGGTGACAACAGTTCGTCAAAAGTCTGTTTGAGCACTGCCGTTGACATCGTACGGCCGCCGCCGTAATAGCGTTTTGCCAACTGGCCAAGCGCATAGGTCGAGGCGAATGAGAAGGCCATGCCGGTCGCGCCGCGTGCCAGTCCGCCAACGAGGCCGCCGGCGAGTTTGCCGAACAGGCCACCAATCAGCTTGCGCCCGGCCTGTTCCAGATACTGCGAAGCGAGGCCGACGCCGACAGTGGCCAGAAACTCCTTGATGTGTCCGCTGTCAAGTTCGTAGCCGTAGCTCTGACCAATGCGATACACCATGCGGGTTTGCAAAGGAATGATGGCCATCGTCGCCCACGATTGCGGCAGCAGCTCCAGCGCACCGTTGAGAATGGCGTAATTGAGGATCGACTTGTCCAGCGCGGCCTCGTTGGCTGGTGTTGCCGGCGAAGCCGCCGCACCTGCCACACCTGCGGTACCGGACGCACTCGCAGCGGCGCCGTAAGCGGCATCGGCGATGGCATTTCCGTTTTTCGCAAGATCCTGTGCTTCGCTGTCACTGAGCCCGAGCTTCGCGCCAAGCGTTGTCAGAAAAGCACGCTCAGCCTCAGTTTGTGTGCCGTCGGCGTCGATCACGTGCACGGCCATTTCATAGGCCAGACGTTTGCTGTCGGCATCGGTCAGCGCGATGACGGCGGAATCCATCGTCGCGCGCTTGAACAGGACATCCTGATAAATCTGCGGGAGATTTAGCGCTGCGGCGCTGCCGCCCTCGCCGACCAGCGTGTCGGCGACCTGTTTCAGCCGCTCGCGCTCGCGGTCGTCCTTGCCGCCATCGGCAAACGCGGCCATCAGGCACAGGGTCAGGATGGACTTTTGCTGTTCGATGTTCATGTCTTTGATCACACCTTGGTGAAGATTGCCCCGAAT
>CAYMSY010000003.1:10629-27825 GCA_964393195.1 uncultured Alcaligenaceae bacterium
ACCCAGCGCGGCAACCCGCTACATGGCCTCACGCTGGAGGCGATCCTGACCGCTCTGGTTGCGCACTTCGGATGGGCAGAGCTGGCGACGCGCATTCCCGTGCGCTGCTTCACGAACGACCCGAGCATCACATCCAGCCTCAAGTTCCTGCGCAAGACCCCGTGGGCCCGTGACAAGGTGGAGGGGCTTTATCTGTTCATGCTGCGCGACGTACGGCGCGCACGGGCAACCGGCGAGGGCGCCGGGGACACGCCGGGCTGAGCCTTTTGTTTCGGGTGACGCATACCCGTGGTGGCGAGTGCGTTGCTGCCAACCACGTACTTTCGACACTACATACCGAAGTAGCGGTCCGGCCGGTGATTCACCGCAATGACAAAGTTCAGCGCCGCCGCCGCGAGGATCGATAGCGCGACTTTTTCCGGAGCGAGAATCAGGAGGGCAAGCGCGAGGATGGCAATGTCGCAGAGCATTTGCACCGTGCCCGCGCGCCAGCCTTTGCGCTTCTGCAGGAAGATCGCGAGGACACCGAGGCCGCCAAGGCTTGCGCCATGCCGGATCAGGATCAGGATGCCGGTACCCGCCAGCAGCCCGCCCATTACCGCCGAGAACACCGGGTTCAGTTGATCGAACGCAATCAGTTTCGGCAGCAGCTCCGTGTAGAGCGACAACACGGCAACCGCACAGAACGTCTTGATCGTAAACAGCCGTCCCAGCGCGCGATAGGCGAAGACATAGAACGGCAGATTGATCACGAACATCACGGCGCCCAGCGGCCACCCACCAAGGTAATGCACGAGAAACGAGAGCCCCGCAGTACCGCCCGGCAGCAGGCGGCTGTCGCGAAACATGACCAGTGACAAGGCAACAAACAGGCATCCCGTGAGCAGTCCCTGCACGTCTTCGAAGGGGGTGTGACTGAGCGCCTGAAGCGGTTTCTTGACGGAAACGGTGGAGATGCGTGGCATGAAACGGGGTGACGGACCGGTTCGCCGATCATAGGGTGAAGGCTCAGCTTCATTTCGCCAATTCATGATTTCCTTGCTATTTCGCAACAAACCGTCGTTGCCGATTTTCGCGATGGTTGATTCGCGGCGGGCGGAGTGCTAAGTTACGTCTGTCGCCGATCAATTGATAGGAGGCCAGTATCCAGAACGAGAATCACTTCCAGCTCTGTTGACTGTTTTATTCGCGCTTCGTGCGCGACGATGCTCAAACGAGCACCCAAAAATAAAGCGCCCTTCGGGGCGCTTTTTCATTGCTGCTGATTCAGGACATCAGCTGCTCACGCGCTTGCCGGACATTGCCTTGACGCTCGCCTCGACAATTTTTTGCAGGATACCGACATCGACGTCCGCGAGTCGCTTGATGTAGAGGCAGGATTTGCCGGTCTTGTGTTTGCCGAGCTTGCCCAGCAGCTCTCCGTATTTTTCGAATCCGGGCATGATGTACAGCGTGAAATCGTTCTTGCGTGGCGAGAATGCCACAAGTGGCCAGTCGCCCTCGCGACCATCCGCATATTGCATGCGGTAGCGACCGAAGCCGACAATGGCGCCCCACATCACGGCCGGTTCACCGGTCGCCTTCTGCATCAGCGCGGCGATGCTGCGACAGTCGTCGTGGCGCGAGGCATCGACCGAGGTCGCAAGGAATTCATCAAGTGTTACCGATGTTGCTTTGGTCTTGGCTTCGGCCATGATGCGTGCCCGGCAGCGAGTGATCCTGCCGGCAAGCGTACCTGTTCGCGTGCGATTGCGCATGCTGCACTGCGTCGCAAGGCTTGCGGTCGCGTCCGGAAAGCCGCAGACGTTCGTGCGACTTGCGGTTTTGGGATGATCAACTTTATAGTGAAACGTCCATCCAGTGTGGGCTAAGACCCTATTTATTCAAAAAGTCGAGTTATGCGTTAAAGTAGCATTTAGCCCATTGTGAATGCGGGTTTCATGGAATAGCTGTTGATGATTTTGTCGGTTTGTGGGCGTCCGTTGTCCCGAGTTGACGCCGCGCATCGTCTGTCATTGCACAACGCACAATGATGATTCGCTCATGACCGCTGCCATTTCTCTCCCGCGTCTCGCTGCGGCCATGTTCACGGCCGCGCTGGTTGCCGCCCTGGCGCTGGCGCTAGCGCTGCATTTCATGGCGCAGAGCGGCCCGCAAACTGTCGCGCCGGGGCTTGCGCAAATACTGGGCATGAGCCTGTTCTTCACCTTCTTCACAATGCCGGTAGCCGCCGTTTTCGCGCTGCCGGTGGGCTGGCTCTGGCAGCGGTTCGGACCGATGTCGGCATGGCTTTGCGCTGCAGCCGGCGCGACCGCTGGCATGCTCGGCGGTTATGGCCTCCTGCTGTTGAGCTTCGTGCCCGCCGTGCGCTGGGAATCGGCGCTGTGGTTCGGGCTTGGCGGTGCGGCCGCCGGGCTGGCCGTGGGGCTGATCATGGGCAGCGCCCGGCGGGTGGCGACGATCCCGCGCTAGCCTGCGGTTGCAGGGGCGGCGGCGCTGGCGGCGGTCACGCGGTCGCGACCGCTTTCCTTGCTCCGGTACAGCGCACGGTCGGCACGGATGATGGCGTCGTTGAACGACTCATCCTCTTTCAGGCTGGCCACGCCGAGCGACAGCGTGTAGTTGATGGTTCTGCCCTGATGTTCCACTGCCGCATTGGCGACAGTCTTGCGAATGCGTTCGGCGACGGCAAAGCCATCATCAAAGGTGGTCGCCGGCAGCAGGATCAGGAATTCCTCTCCGCCCCAGCGCGCGACAATGTCCTGCGCCCGACACAAGCCCGCCAGCTGGGCGCCGGCATGCGTGATCACGCGGTCGCCGCCATCATGCCCATACTCGTCATTGATCTGCTTGAAGTGATCAATGTCGGCAAGGATCAGCGCAATGGGATCGCCAGTCAGCCGCGAACGCGTGACTTCACGCTCCGCGAGCGCCAGCAGGTGACGGCGATTGGACAGGCTGGTCAGCGAGTCGGTGGTCGCCAGCTCAAGGAGTTTGCGTTCGGCGCGACGCACGGTGTTGTAGTAGAAGCGCGCCGTGTAGGAGGCCATCGCGAACACGATCGTCACATTGAAGGCATGGACGATATTGAGGCCGGCAGAACTGAGCGGCGCCATGATGCCGTACGCCTGTGTCGCCGCATGCAGGCCAAGATAGGACGTCAGCAACAGCGCCAGCGTCAGCACCATCTCGCGCACGCGACCGCTGACCACGATGGCAGGGATGAACATCAGAAGGTAATAGTGAAAGCCACTGTTCCAGCCAACCAGCAGCGATCCGATGGTGGCATGACCGAGCACCTCGATCCAGATCAGCAACACCGCCGGCAGGTTGAGACGCCGGCTTAACAACCAGTACGCGGTGCCATACATCGCAATGCTCGCGACATTGAGCCACGCCAGAACCGGTGAATCGAGCAGCAGGAAGAGCACCAGAAAGGCAGCGTCGACGCCAGCCGCCACCATCGTAACCCGCCGCGTCATGATCCAGAACGCGGTGCTGGCAAGCTTGCGGTCAGACAGGCCGGAAGACGGGAGCCGCGGCCGCGATTCGGAGGGGGACTGCATGAGCACAGTTTTAGCATTGCCGGTCGCTGATCGCACGGGTACCGGAGGCCTCGCTCCTACGTGTTCAGGTGAGGACGGTGTCGGCGGATGGCCATACGATGCCATCCAGACCCAAACTCTTCTCCGGAGGTATTCATGCAATCGATCCGCGCCCTGATCACGGCTGTTCTGCTTTCATCTGCCCTTTGCGGTTGTGCCAGTCTGTACTCGGCATCGGATTCACGAGCGTCGCGCGATGGGCTCGTCTACCGTCTTCCGGTCAAGTTGGTAAAGATCACGACCACTGTCGACAAGGACGGCGTCATCGACGTTGTTTCGGAGGCCAGCGCGGCCATTCCCGATATGTCGACGCGATATGTCGCGACGTTCTCGAAAAATCTCGCCGGAAAGAACGACCTGCAAATTGGCATCGCAGCGAACGGCCTGTTGACAAGCAGCACCTCAACGACGACCAGCCAGGTTTCAGACATTCTGAAGAGCGTGGCTCAATTTGCCGGTAACATTGCTCGATCTGCCGATCTGCCAGACCCTGCCTTGCAGCGTCCTGTGGACTGTCCGGTCAAGAGCACTTTTGTCGAACACTTCCCGATCCAGCAGTCGTCAATCGTGCAGGCGAAGTGCGGTGTCACCGTACAAATCACCGATCTGAATGACAAGTGGCTGCCCGCTGGCTCTGAGCGGGCGACGCTGTCTTCCGGCGCACGGGTGACCGACGTGAGCGAGGGGGCCGGTGTCTACTACCGGCAGACGATGCCGATCCGGGTCACGGTCAGCCACGCAGTGAATGCCAACGCGCCCGCTGCGAAACAGTCGAAGAGCGCAATCCTGCTCGTACCCAATCCGCACGCAGTCGAGTTTTTGCCAATCGAGCGAACGCTGTTTGCCAACAATAGCGCGACCATTACTTTTGACGACGGCATTCCCAAGTCATTCGCACAGAACGCCGATTCCGAATTGCTGGCCATCGCGAAGTTACCCGGTGACGTTGTCGCGTCCTATTTCACGGGAGTCGGTGCAGCGTTTACAAACCGCAAGGCGTTGCTGACCAACGAGATCGATTTGCTCAAGACGCTGGACTCGCTCTCCGCCCAGCGTGTCAAGACCGCGCTGTGTCAAAAGGCGATCGTCGACAACGTCGCCGCAGATATCAAGACCTACTGCACGCCGAATTGACATCATCTTGTTCAGGAGGGGTTATGCATTTCTTTGCGGTATTTCGCCGTTCACGCGCAGACGTGCAGGCAGGAAAGGGGCTGTGCGCGTTCATGATGTCCAGTTCGCTGGCTTCGGTAGCGGTCGCCCAACCCGCGACGCCGCGACAGTCAAACTACATTGCGGAGGGATTTCCGGTTCATATCGCTGAACGTCTGGCGGCGCGCGCTGCCGAGGCAGCCACAGTTACGGGCTCGCTGTCACCTCCAGCAGCGGCATACCTCGTGCACAAACGTCGATGGCAACCGGGTGACATCGTGGTGGTCGCATTCAACGGGGGCACCGCCGCGCATCATGCGGCGATTTCCGGCCTCGCCAATGAATGGGCGAAGTACGCCAACATCCGGTTCGACTTTGGCATTGACCAAAGAACAGGCGCCTATCGATCCTGGTCCGCACAGGATCGGGAGTATGCAAGTCACGTGCGGATCGGATTTGATGAACCGGGGGCATGGTCGGCGGTTGGATCAGATGCCATCGACAAAAGCATTTTTCCGCCGCATGAGGCTTCCATGAATTTCGGTGGCTTGGCTGCTCTTCCTCCCTCGCTGTGGCAACCGAGCGCCCGGGCCAGCATCATCCACGAGTTTGGGCACGCTCTAGGATTTGTGCACGAACATCAGCAGCAAAACTGCATGGATGAAATACGTTGGCAACGCGGCCCCAACGGTGAAGCAAACGTTTACGATGTGCTGGCGCTTGTCTATGGCTGGAATACGCGGGACGTAGATACCAACCTCAGGGCCGCGTGGAGCGGCAGCGTTGACATTCTGTCAGCGCATGATCCCAAATCAATCATGCACTATGCGATGCCAGCCGAAGTATTCACACGTGGCGCGGCGAGCCCGTGCTTTGTCGCAGAGCGCAATCGCGTGCTCTCGAAACAGGATCAGATCGGCGCCGCGCGTGCGTATCCCGGGAGAAGCGTTCCGGTGTCGTCTCCGACATTGCCTGAACGCGCGAGCACTGCCAGCTTCGCGAGAACCGAGCTGAGTGCACTCGCGGTCGCCGGCCGACAGTCGTCGCTGCTGGCAACGCTGGAAGCCCGTGACGCTGCAGTTCGCCCCTTGCTGTATGTTCACATCGGCGACGAATCACAACGTGAGGAAGCAAATGCAATTCAGCTTGCAGCAAAACGACAGAACTTCATCGCGCCCGGTGTCGAAAACGTCAAAGGCAAAGCACAGCTGCCGCGCCAAACACAGGTCCGGTACTTTCGTGAATCGGACCGGGCGGACGCAGAGCGAATCAAGGTGCTGCTGGAGTCAAACGCAGGAGAAAAGCAGGTGCAACTGGTGGCGCTGTTTTCCCTCGGCAAGCGGGTGACCAGAAATGTCATCGAAGTCTGGCTGCCACAGCCATAGCGATGCATGACGCCTGAACCTGGCAGGTTCAGGCACTCCAGGCAGTACGGTTAGCCCGAGCATGACGCCACGTACACCGGGATCGCCTCCCGTCCGGCGGGCGCCGTGGTGATGGGCTGCGCTGCTATGATCAAAACCATGAATCGTCGTAACGTACTGCTGTCGCCACTGCTGCTCGTCTCCATCAATGCGCTGGCTGATCTGCCGAAAGTGCAAACGCTTGACGAGGCTATGCGTTGGCTCGACAGGCTGGAGAAGTCACCGACTGCCAGTACCACCGGGCAGTGGCCGCTGGTCGCTGTGCTTGAGCATCTCGCGCAGAGCATCGAGATGAGCATGGACGGATTCCCGGAGCCAAAGAGTGCGTTCTTCCAGAACACAGCGGGCGCCGCAGCGTTTGCCTATTTCTCACGGCGAGGCAAGATGACGCACAGCCTCAGCGAACCCATCCCCGGCGCGCCCGCGCTCAGCAAACAGGGCGACTGGCTGCCTGCTGCGGTTCGTTTGCGCACTGCGATTGCGCGCTTCAATGGCAGCAAGGCGGAAGCGCTGCGACCGCATTTCGCCTACGGCAAGCTGAGCAAGAGCGAGTTTGCGCTGGCCCATGTGTTTCACATCGCCAACCATCAGGACGAGATCGTCGTTCCCGTATCCTGATCTCCAGCAATGACAACCTGGTTCCGATGATCAGGTTTGCTCTGCGTAACCGTTCTTGACAGATATGGGCGTCATTTGCGCTCATGCTCTCAATCAAGAAGGGATTTTTTGACATGAAGAAATTCAAAGTTGCTCTACTTGCGTCGTTATTGATCACGGCGACTATCGCACCGCCCGCGCACTCCGCGCGGCTCGTGTGCTCTGCGGTCGGGATGGCAGCAAACAACGCCACCGACCCGAACCTCAGCCTGAACCTCTGGTATCTCTACATCCGTCTGGGCTGCGACGCATAGTCGGCTTACCTGCGCACAAGGCCGAGCGCCTTGTGCGGCAAAGGACGCTGGCCGCATGAAGACGGTGTCCCGCGTTGACGGTGCCATCCAGCATACGTCTTCACATTTGGTTACATCTGCCGGTGCCTCGTCGGGCGCCTACGGACGTTATCGGTTCATGGTGACGGAACGAAGTCTTTGCATTTGAGGTTGCGGTGTAGTCCACGCGCACCGAGTCTGCTTCGATGGATCGCCGCGCCGGTTGCAACAGGTGCACTGTCGATGTTCCGCGCGTTATGCGTGGTTCGTGGGTTTTGCCCTGAAACCTCTGGTCATCCCGTGAAAGGAAACAGCGATGAAACTCAATAAATTACTGGCCGCCGGACTGTTCGTGGGTACGCTCGCCGGCGTCGGCCTGCCTGCGGTCGCGGACGCGGCGGTGGGCGTATATCTGAATGTGGCACCGCCCCCACCGCGCGCAGAGATTGTGCCGGCGCCGCGCCGCGGATATGTCTGGGTACCCGGGTACTGGGACGTGCGCGGACACCGTCATGTATGGCGCGCCGGGTACTGGGAGGTTGCACGACGCGGATACAACTACGCGCCGCCGGTTTGGGTGCAGCGCGGCGAGCGCTGGCAGCTTGATCGGGGCGGCTGGCGCCGCGGTGACCGTGATGGCGACGGCGTGCCGAACCGCTTTGATCGCGCACCGGGCAATCCGTACCGGCACTAGCCTTGTGTTGTCCACGCGTGTCACGAGTCATTAAAAAGGGCGCCATTGGCGCCCTTTTTCCTTGCATGACGGCCTCTTGAGCCGTGTCAATCAGACCCTGCGGCGGAAGGCAGCAAAGAGGCCGAAACCTGCGATCAGGGTCATCAGCGCCCACAAGCCCGACTCGCTCAGCGTCGGTACAACCGGCTGCGCGGTAAACGTGAATGCGAGCGGGAATGTGAAGCTGGCACCGCCATCATCACGCGTGCAGGTGAGCGTGCCGCTTACCGTGCCTACGGCACTTGACGAGGCCGTGACCGTGACGTTGCCGGCGCCGCTGGTGGCGGGCAGATTCAGAGTGGGTGGTGACACGGTAAAGCCGGCGGACGCCGTGCAGCTGACATTGCCCGGCGCCGTCCCGGTGTTGCTGAATGCGATGGTGCGGCTGAGCGGCAGACCAACGATGCCCTGCGCGTTGAGCGGCGTGCCACTGGTCGGGCTCGACGCAAGGATCGGCGTCGTACCGGTGCCGCTTAGCGTGACCGGGAAGCTGCCGCCGACGGCCGTACCGTTGGACGTCGCGCAGGTGAGCGTCGCGCTGCGCGCGCCCGCGATGCCGGCGGTGAAGGTCACCGGCAGATTAACGTTGGCGCCTGCTGCAACACTGAGCGGGAAGCTCGGCGCGGGAGTGAGCGCGAAGTCGCCGGGATTGGCACCACCAATGGTGCAGCCGGTAAAGGTCACCGGTCCGCTGTTGCCGGCTTGTGCCGCGATGTTCACATTTTGCGGGGCTGAGGCGATGCCAACGACGCCAGTGTAGGTCAGCGTCGACGGTGTGACCGCGTAGTTGAGCGAGGTGCCGGTACCGTTAAGGGTGATCGGGAAACTGCCACCTACCGCCGTGCCGTTGGATGTTGCGCAGGTAAGCGTCGCGGTGCGCGCGCCGGTTGCACCGGCGGTGAAGGCCACCGGCAGGTTCACGCTGGCGCCGGCCGCCACGTTGAGCGGGAAGGCCGGCGCAGGTGCCAGCGCGAAGTCGGCCGCATTGGCACCGGCAATCGAGCAGCCGGTAAACGTCACTGGTCCGCTGTTGCCGGCTGGTGCGGCGATGGTGGCGTTCTGAGCCACGGAGGTCACGCCGACCAGTCCGCTGTAGGTCAGGGTCGATGGCGTTACCGAGTAGTTCAGCACGGCCGGAATCACCTGCACGTCGTCAATCGAAATGAGGTCAGAGTTGGCGCCCGTCGGGCCGCCGTTGGTGACGAAGTAGCGGAAGGCGAGGCGGCCGTTGCCGGGGCCGGGCAGACCGGAAATTGTTGCAGTGAACTGCGTGTAGGTCTGGGGATAGACGTTCGTCAAGAGGCTTGGGTTCACCGACAGCACCAGCGTCGTGAAGTTGCCGACGTCAGTTGCTGTCGCTCCGGTGCTGCCTGCGTTGCCGCATGAGCCAGGCGTGGTGTCCATGCATAAACGCACCTCAAGACGGTCCGGGAAGTCAGTGGCCCCCGTGGCCTTGCGGGTCCAGAACGTGACCTGATCGCCATTGGTGACTGAGGTCAGCTGGCTGGTGATGAGCCAGCCGCTAATCGTGTTGGTACCCGTCGTGCAGTTGAAGTTGGCGCCGGCGTGACCGTTTCCGGTGTGTGCGACCCACGGGGTGGTGCCGGTGAACTGGTTCCAGCAGGTGGCGTTGCCGCCGATGACCGTGCTCTGGTTACGCACGATCCAGCCGGTGGGCGGGAATGTGCCTTCGAAGCCTTCGCTCAGGCTCGCATTCGGAGCAGACGGTACCAGGGGCCGCAACACGCCGCCTTCATTCACCGGGCCGGCACGCGAATCATTGGTGACATCCGCCACTGATGCAGCGGTGAACAGCAAGCCAGAGGCTCCGGCCAGTGCCAGAGCCCACAAACGTAACCTAGACATATCTCGCCCCCGAGTTTTGTGCCACGACAGAAAGTGGCGTTTGGTTTGATGAAAACGAAGCCGCAGTTTATCGCGACGTGGGGGCAAGACGCAGGGAAAAAGACGCCTGTTGCCGACGATTTTCAGATCAAGATTTGCTTATCAACTATTCGCCCAAAGCCTTTTTGCATAAGGCCTGAGCATTATTTATGACAATAGTCGGTTTTGCACAAAACGGGCCTGTAAGCCCTGTCCAACAAGGGCTTTGGCAAAAAGTGGTAGATCGTCGTCATGCGCTCGAACGTCTCGACTGGCGTAATCGCTAACCGGAGGCCGGACGTCGGCCTGCTGCGTCGACGGCGCCAAGCCAGTCGGCAGGCGGTGGTGCGGCAAGTTGCGCGCTGAGTTGGCCGGCAACACGAGCGGTCACGGCATCGAGGGCGTAGACCTGCAGGGCCCGTTGCTGCGCGCGCTCGGCGATAGCCTGGCACTCGGCGTCGTGATCGCGGCACCATTGCAGCTTTTCGGCGAGATCGGCGCTGTCGTTGGCGACGGGCACGAAGTGTTCCCACGGCAAAAACTGTTCGTTGAAAAACGTCGTCCACGGCGAGGCGAGCGAGAGCACCGTCGCGCCACTCATCATCTTCCACGCCCACGCGCTCCAGGTGCGCGCAAAGCCGTCGACGTCGACGATGTAGCGGTAGCGAAGTTGTTCATGCAGCGAAACGTTGGCGCCGAGAAACACATCCACGTCGAGTTTTCCTGCGGCCACCACGTCACGAAACAGCCGGCGCGGATGCATACCCGTTTCGCTGCGCGGCTGGAAGAAGTTGCTGTTCTCACCGTGGTCCCCCGCCGCCAGAATCGCTCGCGGCAGCTTCGTGTCCCACGCGGTGCGGCTGCGCGCAACGCGCGCGAACAGGTCCGCGTAGTGCTGCTGCGTCAGGTAATGCCCGTCTGGCACCATGAACGCGCTCGGGTCGCCGACATGCGCCCCCTGGCAGACCAGCCAATGCCGGTCCGGGCTCAGGATCGGTATCGCGCCGGCTGGACCGCGCCACTCCATCCACGTTGACATGTCCGGCGACATGACCCAGTGATAGGCCGACGAATACATGGTGCGCTCGCGCCAGGCGTCGAAAAAACAATACGGAAACCAGATGCTGTCGAGCGCCATGCGCGGGAACACCTGCGTCGAGAGAAAGGCCAGCAGTTTCTTGGTCCCGAACGTGTGAAAGGTGTGGCTCAAATGCGTCGTCGTGTGCACGGCAAACGATTCCGGCGCGCAATACCACTGCTGCTCCGATTGGACCCAGCCCATGACGCACACGTTCTGCGGCAGCGCATTGACGGTGCAGGCAAACATCCGCTCAAACGCCGCAAGCGTGATGAACCGCAGCGTACCGGCCGGACGCGGACTGGCAGCAACCGTGACGCGGTAGTTCGCAAAGGAACTCGGCTGGTTGGCGAAGGAGGTCATTGCGCGGACGGTCTCAATTGCGGGCGCGGCACAGATGGATAAGCCGCACCCATCATGCTAGCGCCGGTCTCGTTCGTGAACCGCACTAGCCGCGCGAACTGAAGGGTGCGGTCGAAGACCGTAGTAGTCTTCGCGGCTGGTCACTTGAACACGATGGAGGTCTGACGATGGAACCGGGATTTCACGCGCTGTCCGAGCTCTTTGCGCAACTGGGGCTGCCGTCCGACGCCGCGAGCATCAGCCGCTTCATCACGCAGCATGCGCCGCTCAGTGATGGCATCCGGCTGGAAGACGCGCCCTGCTGGACACCCGCACAGGCGGCGTTGCTGCGCGAACAGTTGCTGCAGGACGCGGACTGGGTCGCAGCGGTCGATCAGCTCAATGCGGCGTTGCGCCGACGCTGAGTCGCCGAATCAGTCGTAGATGATCTCCGGCGCCGGAGCACCGAAGCAATACTGCGCGGGGCCTTCAAACTTGACACCGTCCGCTGTTGCGCAGCGATGGATCGCCGGGCCGGTGGCGGCCGCTACCTTGCTGCTGTCTGCGAAGGACATGACCAGGCGCGCCTCAATGTCGTCAGATGTTGATTGATCGACGCGGAGTACCGAGGGCTGTGCTGCGGCTGGTTGCAGCGCCGGCATCTGGTGCGCGCCCGACAGATCCAGAGCCGCCAGAGTGGCAACCAGCGTCAGCACGGTGAAGGCAAGTCCGGAGGTGGTCATATGCGGCTCCCAAAAAAAGGTATCGGGTCGCGCACCGAGGGGGAGAGGAGGATTTGAAGTGCGCGGCCCGATGACTGCATTGTTCGCCCGAGACGTTGGAGCATCGATCAGCCAGCGCCGGTTCCGTGCGTAGGACAACGCCGTGCCGACGGTATTGGCTGCTTTTTGCTGTGCGTGAGCAGCTAATCGCAAGACTGACGTTTGTAGGTTGAACAGCGGTGACTTGTCGCCGCTGCGATTTCCTCAACTTTCTGGATGAATCACCATGCGCAAATTCCTGCCTGCTCTCCGCTATCTGACTGTTTCCGCTTCTGTTGTCATGGCGCTGGCCGCCCCCTTGACATCGCACGCCGACACCTTGCCCACCGGACGTGCCGTCCTCAACGTCTGTTCGGGCGGCGCGTCTGCCGCATTCACCCAGGCCTGTGAATCTCACGCCGGCTACTTTGCGGTGAACCTCAAGCTTTCGGGAGACGGCGGCTGCCTCGAAATGTGCTGCTCGGGCGACGCCAGCTCCGGCTATTCCTGTGTGTCCGACCCCAACGCCATTCGTCGGGTATCGGCCATCTGGCAAGGCCCGTTGTTCCCGGCCGTGGTGCGTGACAAGGAGCTCAACTCGCTGCCGGCGCCGGAGGGCGTGGTGGTCACAGTCACCGTGAATCCGACTCCCGAGAAGAAGTAACAAAAAAAGAGGGAGAGGCTTGGGCCGGCTCCCTTTTTCCTGGTCATCAAACGCGCTGTCATGCTCTCTGACAGCGGGCATCCAGACCGTGACTTCAGCAGTACGACATGCCTGACCGCCAGCGGTGGCAAACCTTCTGCATCTCCAGCCCGCCGCGGATGGCGTCAGGCCGTCATCTTGCCATTCCGGCGTTCAACTTTACGTTGTGACCCTATTTGACGGCGCCAATCTTACGGTGTAAAAATTTGTTGTCGCCGTCGGACGCAGCAATCCAAATGAGCTGTTTGAACTGACATTCAATCCGGTGGATGCGTTGCTGATCTCTCGTTGATTGGCAGCGATGAACGACGCATTCCGGGGGAATTTCAACATCTCAAATGGAGAACACGTGATTACTACTGTGCGCATATCTGGTCTGACTCTGTCTTCCCTCGTACTCTTTGCCGGCGCTGCAAATGCGCAGACCAGCCCGGGCAATTTCTACGCTGAGGCGGCGGTCGGCATATCGCATACGAATGGCGATTACGCAGGACAAGTCCACAACTCATTCGCGCCCTCATCGACGTACCGTTTTGATTCCGCCTCCTACGATCGTCTGGGCTCTGCGGGAGGACGTGTCGCCATCGGTTGGCGCCTGGCGCCAACACTCGCCGCCGAATTGGGCTACGTGCATTTCGGGCGGCATGACAGCCAGGCCTCGGCGGTCCACATCCAGACGCTCACCGGTACCGAAGTCATTGCTGGCCGCTTCCGCGTCAGCGCTGTAACGCTTGATGCGGTGGGACAACTTCCGCTGTCGGGGCAATTTTCGGCATCGGCGCGAATTGGCGTAGCGATGACCGAGCAGCAGTATTCGCAGACCCGAACCTACGCGAACCCGACGGGCACCGTGCAGAGCCGTTTCCCGTCCAACCGGCAGTCACGGCTACATTGGGGCATCGGCGCGCAGTACACCATCAATCCGAACCTGGCCGCCGTTGCCAACTATGAGCGCATCGAAAATGTCGGTCACGACTTCTCGAGCGTGCCGATAGACAAGGGCGTACGTGCCGGCACTTTTGGATACGGGCTGCTAAGCGTCGGCTTGCGCTACACGTTCTAACGGCGCATGGTGCTCTCGTGCGGTCTCATCGCACGGGAGGCGGCGGCCCGTTTGCGTTGCCGGGCCTGCCGGCTGCGCGGCGGTACAGGAGCATCCGCTGCGCAGCTGTCGGGTCAAAGGAGCACAGCTTGCGGCTCACTCCAGTCCGAACTCGCGCAGAAGTGCGCTGAAGCCACGCTCGAACATCTCGTTGAAGTGCTCCGGAGTTGCAATGGCGCCAATTAGCTTCATACGCGGAAAGTCGCGTTCAAGGATTTCAGGTGGCACCGGCGTGAGCGACGAGGGCCCTTTGGCATAACCGGCGCACTCGTCGAGTAGGGCGCCCTGAACGAAATATCCCAGTGTCACAAAGCCTCGCGTCGCTTCCTCGGGCGATAGTCCCGCGTCGTAGAAGCAGGCCAGAATTTCGTTTAAAAATTTCGTTGCCGTCGCGGAATTCCCGCGGTGCAAGGTCACCCATTGATAGAAGCGTGGATGGGAAAGCGCAAAGGCGCGCCAGCCATAGACAAATGCCCGCTGTCGCTGCGCCGGGCTCATGCTCTTGTCGGGTATCGGCATACTGCCGAGCACGCGATCGACCAGTGCATCAAGGATATGCGCCTTGCTCGGGAAGTAGTGATAGATGCTCATCGCTTCGCACCCAAGCCGCTTGCCCAGCTTGCGGGTGCTGAAGGCATCGATGCCGTCTTCATCGATCAGCGCGAGCGCCTCGATTTCGATCCGCTCTCGGGTTAGCGGTGTGCGCTTTCGTGCAGTGGGGGATCGGGTGGGCTTCGCTTGGCTCATAGGGGATCAGAAGAAACTATGTGCCTAACTTACGCCGTAAGTAACATGCTAAACTTACGTCGTAAGAATTGATTGATTCGCCGCGATAAGCGGACGGATTCAAATCATTGGCAATCTATCGGACGACTGCAAGGCTAAACGCATTTTGGCCGGTGCGCATTTTTTGTCAAAAGCAATGGCACTTGCCTCTGAATCGCAACACCGCAGTGCGCCGACCGCTCAAAGGAAAACCATGTTCGTTCGTCTGCTGCACGCCTATCCGTTTCTCTCGTTAGCGCAGGCGCTGACGGTACTGCGTATCGCCACTGCGATTTTCTTCATGGCGCATGCGATCGTGCGCATCGTCGACGGCACCATTCCGCAATTCGCCGAATACCTCGCCGAACGTGGTTGGCCGCTGGCCACCGCAATCGTGTGGGCAATCACGGTCTGTGAAATCGTCTCCGGCATCGCGCTGATTGTCGGGCGCTGCGTGCGACTGGCCACGTCCGGGCTCATGTTCATTGCAGTGATGGGTATCGTCATCATTCACGCCCAGCTTGGCTGGTTCGTCGGCGAGCACGGGACTGGTGGGGTGGAATACAGCCTTGCGCTGATCGTGTCGTTGATCACGATTGCCGCCGCAGATCGTGATGCGTCCCTGCACGCTGCTGGCAAATGGTGAACGGCATGCGCTACATCACGCTGTTGACGCTCCATTTGCTGATGTTGTTGCCGCTGTTCGCGAACCCTGCGTTGGCGGCTTTCGCCACCGGCACCGGCATCGCACGGGTGCCAAACTTGAGCAGCAGTGACGAGGGCTACGGCATTGCGTTGCAGGGTGACGGCAAGATTGTCGTCGCCGGGCGCTGTATCGAAAGCGGCGCCAATCCTTGCGTCGCGCGGCTCAACGTTGACGGCACCATGGACCCGACCTTCAATCCGTCGGGCAGCATACCGGGAAAACGCGTCATTGACGGACTGACGATCAACACCTCCAGTTTTCTGCGCGGTGTCAAAGTGCTGATCGCAACGGACGGCAAGATCGTGATGGCGACCACCTGTTCGCTGGCTAACCGGAATTACCTCTGCGCCGCCCGGCTCAATGCCGACGGCAGCCTTGACGACACATTCGATGGCCCGGACTCGGCCAATCCCGGCAATGGACGGTTTCGTTTGCAGATCACCTCGTCGCTCGACGAAGTCTTGTCTGACGCCGCGTTGCAGCGCATCGACGGACGCATCGTGCTGGTCGGTCAGTGCGGCAGCTATCACTGTGTCGCACGGCTCAAGACCAACGATGGCAGCTACGACGCCGACAGCGCTGACTTCGGCTTTCTCGGCCCGGCCACGGCCGATCGTCCGCCCGCAGACCCTGCGGCGAACGGTCGTTTCCTCTACCGCTTCCCGAGCACGTTCAACAGCGCGGGTGTGGGCAACGGCATCGCGGTCGAAACGACCGGCGAAGGCAAGATCATCATCGCTGGAACCTGTGGCACCAGCGCGCTTGAGCTGTGCCTCACCAAGCTCAATCGCGATGGCACCTTCGACGCCGATTTTCGCGGAGACTCATTGCCGGTCGGGCAGGGCGGCCGCGTTCGCATCCTGACCACGGATGAATCAGGCAATGCGGTCAAGCAGCGTGCGGCGGACATCAAGATGCAGACCGACGGTCGCTTCCTCGTGCAGTGCGGCTATTTCCGCACTTCGAGCTGGAGCCAGTGCCTGTATCGCATCAACAGTGACGGCACCGTCGCGACAAGCTTCAGCAGCGGCTTGCCGTTTCCCAGCGAGCCAGGGCGCGTGGTCTACAACGCGATTGGCGACGCCCTCGCGTTCACCATCACACCCGGCGCGGGCATAAACGCCAACCGCATCGTCACGCTTGGCAACTGCGACGGCGTTGGCGGCAATTCCGGCGGCACCTCATGCGTCACCGCACTTCGCAACGGCACTGGCGCCGCCGGCGCGGACGGCACCATCGACCCATCGCTCATCGGCCCGAACGGCGATCAGGCGGGCTCATTCAATTTCCGCACACGCGGCCTGTCGGTGCGCAACAACGACACGCGGGAAATCGTGGCCAATGCCGACGGCGATTTCTTCATCGTGGGCGAATGCGACGGTCAGATCTGCGTCTACAAATTCCGCGCCGACGGCGCACTGGACACCGGCCCCTGCATCGCCGACGTCGATGGCGACGGCAATGTCTCCGCCGCGTCCGACGGACTCGCGATTGTTCGCAGCATGCAGGGCGTGCCGACCAATGCCTCGGTTCCGCCGGGGCTCGGCTATGACATTGACGGGGACGGAACGCTCATCGCGTCACGCGACGGCTTGCTGATCCTGCGCCGCATGCTCGGGTTTACGGGCAACGCGCTGATGCGCGACATCCCGTCAGCGACGAACGCACGGCGAACCGCTGCACCGGACGTGGAAAGCTACCTGCGTACGCGTTGCCGCATTCCGCGAGGCCAGATCACGGCGCCGTGAGCAGAGCGGTCGCTGCGGGATGGAGGCCTAAGCTACGAGTACCGCGGAACGCAGGTCGGGTGTTGAATTTGCGTATCAGCTCTTTGTGAAAAAGCCCATTCAATAAGGGCTAAAGTGCGATTTATTGCAAAAGTCGACTTTGTGCATAAATTGCGCCTTAGCCCTTATTGAATGGGCATTACACAAAAAAGATGTAGCCGATTTTTGACCTCAAATCAGCCCGCAAGCGTCACCCAACACCGTCAGCCGCTCGCGTCAGGCGTT
>CAYMSY010000004.1:0-2805 GCA_964393195.1 uncultured Alcaligenaceae bacterium
CCAGCTGCCGGCCGACCGTCACGGCGATCTCAATGCGTTGTTGCAGCTCACCGTTCGCAATGCAGAAGGCAAGCTGGTACCGATCCGGGAACTGGTCACCGTGACTGACACCGTGCGCGAACAGCCCAGCTATCACAAGGATTTGCTCCCCGTGAATTATGTGGTTGCCGATATGGCGGGCAAACTCGATAGCCCTTTGTATGGCGTGTTTTCGATGCGCAGCGACATTGACCGGATTGTCACACCAGGCGCCGGGAGGATAGTCGAGTACTTCGTCAGCTGTCGGGCTCATCCTGATTTACCTGCTCGTGGTGGCACAGTTCGGTTCGTATCTGACGCCGTTGATCATCATGGCACCGATCCCGCTGACCATCATTGGCGTCATGCCAGGACACGCCCTGCTCGGTGCGCAATATACGGCGACGAGCATGATCGGCATGATCGCACTGGCCGGGATCATTGTGCGGAACTCGATCCTGCTGGTCGATTTCATCAACCTGCAGGTACGCGAGGGCACGCCGTTTGCCGAGGCGATCGTCCATTCGGCCATCACGCGTGCACAGCCGATCATGCTGACCGGCCTCGCGGCCATGCTCGGGGCCTTCTTCATTCTGGACGATCCGATCTTCAACGGGCTCGCGATCTCGCTGATCTTTGGCATCTTCGTATCGACGGTGCTGACACTGGTTGTGATCCCCGTTCTCTATTTCGTGGCGTATCGCAACCGCCTCTGGAAGCTGATCGGCACTAATGCTTCAACCCAACACATACCCGTCCCTACTTCGGACACTCACTCTCAAGGAGAATAAGCATGACCTCATGGCAAATCGTTCGGCTCGTCGCCGGCACCTTCATCCTGCTGTCACTCGCGCTGGGCATTCCCGGTAGCCCGATCTTTGTCAGCCAGTGGTGGCTCGCGTTCACTGCGTTTGTAGGCGCCAATCTGCTGCAAAGCGCGCTCACCAAGTGGTGCCTGATGGAAACCATCATGCGCAAGCTCGGCGCAAAGTCCGGCTGCTAGGGAAGTCGCCGTGCACATCGTCTGTCCTGCATGCGCGGCGACCAACCGCGTACCCGATGCCCGCCTGGGAGACGGCCCCGTATGCGGCGCCTGCAAGGCGCCACTACTGACGCCGGAACCTTTCGCGCTATCCGATGCTACCTTTGCCAACTTCATCGCCCATACCGAGCTGCCCGTCGTGGTCGATTTCTGGGCGGCATGGTGCGGGCCATGCAGGATGATGGCACCGCAGTTCGCCGAAGCAGCGACGCAACTGCCCCACGTACGCTTCGCGAAGGTTGACAGCGATGCGGCGCAGGCAACTGCCGCCCGGTTTGACATTCGAAGTATTCCGACCCTTGTTCTGTTCAAGGGCGGAAAGGAAGTTGCACGTCAGGCCGGTGCGATGCGGGCCGACGAAATTGTGCGCTGGGTTGCATCGCATTCACACACGACCGCTTAGGACCAAAACATAACCGTCGGCAGTCGCCGGCACAAGGAGGAGAAAGTCATGGCACATATCGTCATTCTTGGCGCCGGAACCGGCGGCATGCCCGCCGCGTATGAGCTTCGCGCCAAACTGGACAGCTCACACCGAATCACGGTGGTCAACGCGCTTGATTACTTTCAGTTCGTGCCGTCCAATCCCTGGGTCGCGGTGGGCTGGAGGCAGCGCGACGCGATCACATTCCCGATCAAACCCTATCTCGACAAGAAGAACATCGGTTTCGTGGCGCAGCGCGTAACCCGCATAGATGCAGAGGGAAACGCGCTGGAACTGGCGGACGGGACACATCTGGCCTATGACTATCTGGTCATTACCACCGGGCCACAGCTTTCGTTTGCAGAGGTTCCCGGCGCCGGACCACAGGGTCATACCCATTCCATCTGCACGGTCGATCATGCCGAACAGACATGGGCGCGCTATCAGGAGTTTCTCGCCGATCCCGGCCCGGCCATCATTGGGGCGATGCCCGGCGCTTCGTGCTTCGGTCCCGCCTACGAATTCGCATTCATCTTCAATACCGACCTCAAACGCAGAAAACTGCGCAACAAGGTGCCGATCACCTTCGTGACCAGTGAGCCCTATGTGGGTCATATGGGACTTGGTGGGGTCGGTGACTCCAAATCCATGCTGGAAAGCGAGTTTCGCAACAACGACATCAAATGGATCGCCAACGCCAAAGTGACGAAGGTTGAGGCGGGCAAGATGTTCGTTACCGAACTTGATGATCAGGGACAGGTCCGGAAAGAGCACGAACTGCCGTTCAAGTACAGCATGATGCTGCCAGCTTTCAAAGGCGTTGATGCGGTCGCAGGCGTTGAGGGACTATGCAACCCGCGCGGCTTCGTACTGATCGACGAATTCCAGCGCAGCAAAAAATACCGCAACATCTTTTCTGCGGGTGTTTGCGTCGCAATACCGCCGGTAGAGGCGACGCCCGTACCAACCGGTGCTCCAAAAACAGGCTACATGATCGAGACCATGGTCACCGCCATCGTGCACAACATCGCCGCTGAACTCGCCGGTCAGCCTGCGGACGCTAAGGGTACGTGGAACGCTATCTGTCTGGCCGACATGGGGGATACCGGCGCCGCGTTCGTCGCGCTCCCCCAGATTCCGCCACGCAACGTGAACTGGTTCAAGAAAGGCAAGTGGGTCCACCTGGCCAAAATAGCCTTCGAAAAATACTTTATGTACAAGATGAAAAATGGCTCGTCAGAACCAATCTACGAAAAGTATGTCCTGAAGTCGCTGGGCATCGAACGTCTGGAGCGCGACGGAGGCCAGTCGCGCTAGCGGG
>CAYMSY010000004.1:2905-21933 GCA_964393195.1 uncultured Alcaligenaceae bacterium
AGCCTGCTGTTTGCGATGCGAAAATTCAAAAACGATCCATCGCCTCTGCGTGCCGAAGCCACCATCAGCACGACCCGCAACGCACAGAATCGCGTGCGGATCGGCGCAATCGCAGTCGACTTGCACCTCGGTGTCAATCAGGCCAATATCGTGATGCTTGAGCGCATCCTTGCGCAGTTTGAGGACTTCTGCGTTGTAACGCAAAGCATTCGCGCCGCGATTCCGGTGACCGTACGCGTCATGGACGCCACCGGAGCGCTCATGCACGCATCAGGTGGCAGTCAGACCGCCTGACTCGCGCGCCGGACGACGACCGCTATTGCACGCCGTACTTGTTGGGCAGCTTGATGTTCTCTTTCATGTACTGGTTCATCGGCAGTTTGAATACACCGCTTTCGAACCACTTTGCGTAGATCGTGCGTACCTGACCGCTCGAAAACAGCCCCGACAGGGCAACATCAATCAATTTGCCGAAGGCCGCATCATCCTTGCGGTACATGATGCCGTAGGGTTCGACTGAAACATACTTGCCGACGAAGTCATAGGCCGATGGATCTTTCGACTTCGACACCAGACCGACCAGCAGGGCATCATCATTGGCCACAGCCGCCGCTTCACCGGACTCCATGCGCGAGAACCCTTCGGCGTGATCCTTCGCGGTGACGATCTTGAGGTCAAGATTGCGTTCCGTGTTGATCTGGCGGATGACCTTTTCGGTCGTTGTTTTCTCGGTCACCACAACCGGTTTTCCGCGTAAGTCAGTCAGCTCCTTGAACCCGGCCGACTTCTTGCCAAGCAGTCGTGCGCCGGCCATGAAGGTGGTGTAGCTGAAAGCCACATCCTTCTGCCGCTCGACCGTGTTGGTCGTCGACCCGCATTCAACATCGACCCGACCATCCTTGACAGCGGCAATGCGGTCTGCGGGTTTCAGCGGTACGTACTTGACCTTGAGATCAGGCCGCTTGAGTTCAGTCTTGATCTGCTCAAACAGTTTGAGACAGATGTCTACCGAATAACCGACCGCTTCGCCCTTTTCGTTAATGAATGAAAACGGTGATGAACTTTCGCGGTGCCCCAGCAGAAATTCACCCCGTTCGCGAATGCTTGATAGCGTATCGGCATGAGTCCATGCAGTTGACGCAAACAAGACGGTTAAGGCCGCAGTGCGGCAGATCCTCGACAACAACACCATCACTTGATACTCCTCGTGCGTGGGCGTGAATGCGCAATTTTTGTTTGCCCGGTTCGCTTCCTTCCCCATTGTCGCGCAGTTTTGTTGCGGCGACATCGGGGGACCTCCAGCGAACTTGATTTGATCATCGTCCACCAAGAGTGTCGATCGGTTTATTGCATGGTACGTGCCAGTTAAAGCATTGGCCGAAGTCGTACAACTGACCTACAGTGCGGGCTTCGCAAATCCGCACCCAATGGATGACACATGGCCACACCCGGTCTCTCTTACGTTCCCAATAATCCCAACAGCCCCTGGCAGATGTACCTGCAGCAGGTTGATCGCGTCGCACCGCACCTCGGTCACCTTGAACGCTGGGTCGAAACGCTCAAGCGCTGCAAGCGCGTGCTTGCTGTCGATATCCCGATCAATCGTGATGACGGAACGGTCGCCCACTTCGAGGGTTTCCGCGCCCAGCACAACCTGTCGCGCGGTCCGGGCAAAGGCGGCGTACGCTTCCATCCTGACGTAACGATTGACGAGGTGATGGCGCTGTCCGCCTGGATGACGGTCAAGAACGCCGCGCTCAATTTGCCCTACGGCGGTGCCAAGGGCGGCGTTCGCGTCGACCCGAAATCGCTCACCCGCCCTGAACTGGAGCGGTTGACACGCCGCTACACCAGCGAAATCGGTCTCATCATCGGTCCCGACAAGGACATTCCGGCACCTGACGTCAACACCAATGACCAGATCATGGCGTGGATGATGGACACCTATTCGATGAACGTCGGTGCCACTGCGACCGGCGTCGTGACGGGCAAGCCGATTGCGCTCGGCGGTTCACTGGGTCGCCGCGAAGCAACCGGTCGCGGCGTGTATATCGCCGCCCGGGAAACGGCACGCGCCATGAATATGGACATTTCGGGATCGCGAATTGTTGTGCAGGGGTTTGGCAACGTCGGCGGCATTGCTGCACGCTTGTTCAAGGCGGCTGGCGCAAACGTGATCGGACTGCAGGATGTGAGTGGTGCCGTGGTCAATGAGGCTGGCATTGACGTCGACGCCGCACTGGATTACGTAGCGGCAGGCGGTAAGTTGACTGAATTCCGCGGCGTGACTCCGATTACTGAAAATGAGTTCTGGGCACTCAGGAGCGACATCTTCGTTCCCGCAGCGCTGGAGAACCAACTGACCGAATCCCGTGCCAGGTCGATCGCCACAAAACTCGTGGTCGAGGGCGCAAACGGGCCAACCACACCGCAAGCGGACGATATCCTGCATGATCGCGGCATCATTGTCGTGCCGGATGTCATCGCCAACGCCGGCGGCGTGACGGTCAGCTACTTCGAATGGGTTCAGGACTTTTCCAGCTTCTTCTGGACCGAGGCCGAAATCAACGATCGACTGGAACGCATCATGGTCGAAGCGCTGAAGGCGGTGGTTCATACGGCTGAGAAGAACAAGGTGTCCCTGCGTACGGCGGCATTCATCATCGCCTGCACCCGGGTACTCGCGGCGCGTGAACTGCGCGGCCTCTATCCCTGATCGGCATCCCGACCGGGGCGCGGCGACGCGCCCCGGAGCGTGTTACCCCTAGACGAAGACCCGCTCACGCATCCATTTGGTGGCGACATATTTCTCGCCCAGCGTGACCGGCATGCCGCCGTGCAGGGTCTTGGTGTCGGGATGCGGCCGGTCGTACGAGAAGAAGACCGCAGAGCCGCGGATCGGCGCCACTTCAAGACCAATGTCCGGAAATATGGTGGCACCGCCACGTTCGGGCGTACGCAGGTACATCACGATGGTACCGACGCGCTGTCCGCCGCGTTCGAGGATGCGCGGCGTACCCGGTTGCATGGGGTCGAAGTAGTCGTAATGCGGCACATACTGTGCGCCGTGACGGTAGCGCAGCACCTGTAGCCCTTCCCCGTTTTCATAAGGCCAGCGCACCAGATCGGCAAGTCGCCGCTCAATGCGCTCGCACATCTCGTTTTCGCCACGGTTGAAAAACATGCCGTCGCTGGTACGGGCACTGTTCACTTCATCGCCACCGGTCTTGTTGTCTACCGTCAGCGAACGGGCAAGCTTGGGCTGGGCGAGTTCAATCAGCGTTTCGCATTCGTCCTCGGACAGCACATTGCCGAACACGACCACTTTCGGATGTTTGACGACTGTCCAGATCTCGACACGGCGATCAGCCGTTTGCACGAAAGACGGCGACTGGCTCAGATCGGGGCCCGGCACCTGAATCGAGGTCGTTGCGGGCGCTCCGGCGCGATGGGCGATCAGCTCCTGACCGAGGGCCTCTGCCATTGCTGATCGAACCAGATCGGGATGCCAGCCGCTTTGCACTGCGGATGTGGTCAGGCTCGCTGCCGAATGCCCGCGCGCGAGGCATTCGTTGAGCCACTTCAGGAGATCAGGATTCGCGTTCGACATGGCGAAAGTTTACGCAAAGTCGACTACATCTCCGGTACGCAGATTCCGGCCAGCGTAAAACGTCCGCTGGACGGCTTACGCTATTTAAGACCCAGCGCCGCCTTGATCTGCGCTAGGGCAGCGGGGTCCTCAATCGTTGTCAGATCACCGGGGTCACGGCCCTCCGCGAGGGCCTGAATGGAGCGGCGCAGCAGCTTGCCCGAGCGCGTCTTCGGCAACAACGAAACCAGATGCACCGCCCCGGGCCGCGCGATGGCGCCGATTTCCTTGTCGACGGTCTGCGCGATGGCTGTTCTTGTCGCATCCGAAGCGTTGCGCGGATCCTTGAGCACCACGAACGCCACCGGAATCTGGCCCTTGAGCTGATCGGCCACGCCAACGACGGCGCATTCCGCAACCATCGGATTGGCCTGAATCGCCTCTTCAATTTCACGCGTGCCAAGGCGGTGCCCGGCAACGTTGATCACGTCGTCAGTGCGCCCCAAAATGAAATAGTAGCCATTGCCATCGCGCGTGGCCCAATCGAAGCTCGAGTACACCTGTTCGTCAGAAAAGGTCGAGAAATAGGTACTCACGAAGCGCTCGTCGTCGCCCCACACCGTGCTCATTGCGCCGGGCGGCAGTGGCGCCTTGATCGTCAGCACGCCCTTGTCGCCAGCCGCCGTGATCTTGCCGGTGGCTTCGTCCTTGAGTTTCACGTTGAAGCCATAGACCGGGAACGAGGGTGAGCCAAACTTGCGCGGCGTGTCTTCGATACCGACCTGCGCCGACAGGATGGGCCAGCCGCTCTCGGTTTGCCAATAATTGTCGATGATCGCGACACCGCCCAGCGCGTCGCTCACCCAGCGAGCCGTCGGTTCGTCGAGTGGTTCACCGGCGAGGAATAGGTACTTGAGTGCAGGCAGTTTGTACTGCTGCATGAACTTCGGTTCCTGCTTCTTGAGCACCCGCACCGCCGTCGGCGACGAGAACATCGTCTTGACATTGTTCTCGGCGCAAATCTTCCACCAGATGGCGGGGTCCGGGCGCAGCGGGACGCCTTCGTACATGATGGTCGTATTACCGGCCAGGAGCGGACCGTAGACGATATAGCTGTGACCAACCACCCAGCCGATGTCGCTGGTGCAGAACATCGTTTCGCCCGGCTTGAGCCCGAAAATCTTGCTCATGCTCGAGGTGAGCGCAACCGCGTAGCCTGCGGTATCGCGCTGCACGCCCTTGGGCTTGCCGGTAGTGCCGCTCGTATAGAGGATGTAGCTCGGGTGCGCGCTGTCAACCCATTCGCAGGGCACCTGTTTCATCAGGTGCGAAAGGCGGAAACTGGCCCAGTCAATATCGCGGCCGGGCGTGGTTTTCATCGCGTCGAGACCGCGGTCGAACAACAGCACCTTGTCCGGTTTGTGACTGGCCAGATCAATCGCAGCATCCAGCAGCGGTTTGTACGGCACGACCTTGCCCATGCGCATGCCAGCGTCGGACGAGACGATCACTTTCGGTCTGGCATCGTCAATGCGTGTCGCCAGCGATGCCGACGCGAAGCCGCCGAACACCACCGAGTGAATCGCGCCCAGGCGCACCGTCGCCAGCATTGCAAACACGGCTTCGGCAATCATCGGCATGTAAATCAGCACACGATCGCCCTTGCCAACGCCCAGCCCCTGCAGCATGGCGGCAACACGGTTCACCTCGGCATGCAGCTGCGTGTAGGTGTACTTTGTCTCGACATTGGTTTCGGTCGAAATGAAATGCAGCGCCGTCTGATCGCCGCGCGTTTCGACGTGGCGGTCCACGGCGTTGTGGCAGAGATTCGTGGTACCGCCGACAAACCACTTCACAAATGGCGGTTTGCTGAAATCACAGACTTGGGTGAACGGCGTTTTCCAGTCGATCAGCTTCGCCTCGTCCGCCCAAAAGGCGTCACGATCGTTGATCGAACGGTCGTAGTGTTCCTGATACGTGACTGCGGCACCCATGTCATTCCTCCACGAAAACTCAAGCATTTTGAGATCGATGCATTGTGCCACGCGAACACTTACACGAAGCTTAGGTCTTATATAAGACTTACCTGCAATTTCATGACAGCTTTTTCACAGGATGACATTTGAATGCGGCATGGAGCGCGATTAGTCAAAAACTCGACTTACATCGAAATAAGCGCTCAAGCCCCATGTAAATTGACATACATCAAATAGTTATTCGCCCGGAACAGCCGTTTTCGGTGTCCGCCGGAACAGTCGCCGGACGCGCTCCTTCGTCCACTGCACGCCGCGTTCGACGTCATCGACAAAGGTGAACACTGCCGGAATGACCAGCAGCGACAGCACCGTCGACGTCATGAGCCCGCCAATCACGGCTACCGCCATCGGCGAACGAAAGCTCGGATCGGCGTCGCCGGTACCAATCGCGATCGGCAGCATGCCGGCGCCCATCGCAATGGTGGTCATGATGATCGGTCGCGCCCGTTTGTGACAGGCGTCGAGCAGCGCATCAAAGCGCGACATGCCGTGATCGCGGCGCGCGACGATGGCGTATTCGACGAGCAGGATCGAGTTCTTGGTCGCCACCCCCATCAGCATGATGAGCCCGATCAGCGACGGCATCGAAAAACTCTTCTGCGCGATGAGCAGCCCGATGAACGCGCCGCCCAGCGACAGCGGCAGTGCCGCCAGAATCGTCACCGGATGCAGGAAGTCCTTGAACAGCAGCACCAGCACGATGTAGATGCAGAGCACGCCAGTCAACATCGCCAGCCCGAAGCTCGCGAACAGTTCGCCCATGACTTCGGCATCGCCCACTTCCACTACCTTCACGCCAGGCGGCAGATTGGTGATGCTCGGCAGCTTGTTTACCGCTTCCACCACGTCGCCGAGCGGCGCACCTGAAAGCTCGATCTCGAAATTGATATTGCGCGAACGGTCGTAGCGGTCAATCACCGCCGGGCCGCTGGCCACCTCAAGATTCGCGACGGAGCCCAGCATGACCGGCCCCTTGCTGCCCGGCACCGTCAGGCGACTCAACGCATTCAGATCCTGTCGCGCATCGGTATCGAGCTTGACGACGACCGGTACCTGACGCTGTGCAAGATTGAGCTTTGGCAGAAACTGATCGTAGTCGCCAACGGTTGCAATACGCAGCGTCTCCGCCATCGCAGCACTGGTAACACCGAGTTCCGCCGCCCGCGCGTTGTCCGGGCGCACGGCCACTTCGGGGCGCACGAGGCTCGCAGTGGAGGTGATGCTGCCAAGGTTTGGAATCGTGCGCAGATCGCGCTCGACGGCACGCGCAGCCGACGAGATGGCATTGGCGTCATCCCCGGTCAACACGAGGATGTACTTTTCGCCCGATCCACCGAGGCCCACCTTGCTGCGTACTCCGGGCAATGTCTCCAGCGCCTTGCGGATATTCGCCTCGATTGGCTGTTTTTTCACCGGCCGCTTGACGCGCTCAGTCAGCAGAATCGTGAGCGTTGCCTTGCGGACCTCCGCCAGCCCTTGCGGGGCGAACGGATCGGTACCAGCCGCACCGCCACCGATAGTGGTGTAGACGGACTTCACATGCTCAACACCGGCAACAAGCTTGCGCGCCGCCTCGGCGGTCGCCTTGGTTTCACTCAGCGTCGAACCCGGTGCCAACTCAAGATAGACCTGTGTCTGCGAGTTGTCATCGGGCGGAATGAAACCGGTCGGCAACAGCGGAATCAGCATGATCGAACCGACGAAGAACAGTCCCGCCGCAATAATCGTGATCCAGCGATGTTTGAGACACCAGCCCGCCCAGCGCATGTAAATCGTGAGCCAACCCGGCTCTTTCGGCAACGCGGTGAGCGGCTTCAGCATGTACGCCGACATCATCGGCGTCAGCATGCGGGCCACCACGAGCGAAGCGAATACCGCGAGCGAAGCCGTCCAGCCAAACTGCTTGAAGAACTTGCCGGCAACACCACTCATGAACGCGGTCGGCAGGAACACCGCAATCAGCGTAAACGTCGTCGCGATCACCGCGAGGCCAATCTCGTCTGCGGCTTCCATTGCCGCCTGAAACGGTGATTTGCCCTGGCGCAGGTGACGCACGATGTTTTCGACCTCAACAATCGCGTCGTCGACCAATATGCCGATCACCAGCGAGAGCGCGAGCAGCGTGACCACATTGATTGAAAAACCGAGGTAGTACATGCCGATAAAGGGCGGAATCACCGACAGCGGCAGCGCCACGGCCGACACAAACGTCGCACGCCATTCGCGCAGGAACAACAGCACCACCAGCACCGCGAGCAAACCACCCTCGATCAGCAGTTTGAGCGATGCGTTGTACTCCTCTTCCACTGGTGTCACAAAGTCGAACGCTTCGGTCAGTTCGAGCCCCGGGTTCTCGATCTTCAACTGCTCCAGCGCCGCTTTGATACCGGCACCGACTTCGACTTCGCTGGCGCCCTTGCTGCGCGACACTTCGAAACCGACGACCGGTTTGCCGTTCAGCAGCGCGGCAGAGCGTTGCTCCGCGATGGTGTCCACCACTTTCGCAATCTGATCCAGACGAACACGACGACCGTCGGACAGGCCGATCTCCATCTGCGCCAGTTCCTGTGCCGAAGCCACCGTGGCCAGTACGCGTACCGACTGTTCCGCGCCGCCCAGATCCGTGCGACCGCCCGCCGCTTCAATCTGGACCTGACGCAATTGTCGCGAGACATCTGCCGCACTCACGCGCAGCGATTGCATGCGCGCCGTGTCGAGCTGAACCTGCACCTGTCGGTCCACGCCGCCGACGCGCGTGATTGCGCCAACGCCGCGCACGCTCAGGAGTTTTCTGGTCAGCGTATTGTCGACAAACCACGACAGCGCCTCATCGTCCATGCGGCTCGACGCGATCGTGAATGCGAGCACGGGTGATCCGGCGAGATCAATTTTGTTGATGATGGGATCGCGCAAATCGCCCGGCAGTTCAGAACGAATCCGTGAAACCGCAGAACGAACATCGTCGAGTGCTTCCTGCACCGGCTTTTCAAGACGAAATTCAGCGGTGATGGTGACGCCGCCGTCCTGCACCTTGGTGTAGACATGCTTGAGGCCCTGCAACGTCGCGAGGCCGTTCTCAATCTTGCGCGCCACCTCATTTTCAAGCTGACCGGGCGAGGCGCCCGGCAACGAGGCACTGACCGTGATCGTTGGCAAATCAAGATCGGGAAAGTTCTGCACCTTCATCGACTGGAACGAGAAGATGCCTGCCAGCGTCAGCAGCACAAAGATCATGACGGCGGGGATCGGGTTCCTGATCGACCAGGAAGAAACGTTCATCATGATCAGCTACCCTGTTTGCCGGACGCAGCGGCAGCCGGCGCGGGCGGCGTTGCGGCTGCGGCGACGCGTACCACGTCGCCTTCGGCGAGGAAAGCAGCGCCGCTGGCGACCACTTCTTCACCGGCTTTGAGTCCGGACAAAATTTCTACTCGCTCACCCAGGCGGCGCCCGGTCTCCACCTTGGCCTGAGTCACCTTGTTGCCGGCTTCCAGCTTGAATACATAGCTGAACCCGTCGCGCAGCACGACCGCCTGCTGCGGCACCGACAACGCCTGCGCCGTGCCGACCGAAAAGTCTCCTTTGGCAAACATGCCGGCCTTTGCTGCCGCGCTGTTGCTGAGGTCGACATAAACAATGGCATTGCGCGATGTCGTGTCGACGGTCGGCGCCACCACACGCACTTTGCCGTTCACCGTGACGCCGGTCGGCGTGGTCACCAGCACCGTTTGTCCCGGCGCGACTTTGGCAAGCTCCGTCGCAGTGACCTCGGCTCGCCATTCGAGGCGGTTCTTGCGGATCAGGCGAAACAACTCCTGCCCGGCGCCGACTACAGCACCGACCGTCGCCGAACGTGATGAGATCACACCGTCGTCGGGCGCCACCACGCGCGTAAAGCCCACGCGCAGCTGACCGCTTTCACGCGCAGCCTTCGCGGCCTGCAGTCGCGCCTGTGCGGTCTTGGCTGCCGTCAGGTACTGGTTGATCTGCTGCGTCGACATGGCACCGGAATCCTGCAAGGTGCGCGCACGTGCCGCGTTCGCTTCCGCCTCGGCCAGCGCTGCTTCCGCTTCGGCGACGGCGGCGTTCTGCTGCGCCAATTCGGCACGAACCGTGTCCGGCGCGAAATTGGCGAGCGTCTGCCCGCGCCTGACAACATCACCGACGTTCACGCGGACTTCGGCCAGCCGCAATCCATTGGACTCGGCACCGACGATAGCTTCCTGCCAGGGCGCAATATTGCCGTTAGCCGAGAGCTTGACCAGCCAGTCCGATTGCGACGCCTTGGTCGTGGTCACGGTCAGCGAAGGCTTGGCGGCAGCGGCCGCCTTCTTTTCATCCGGTTTTTTGTCGTCAGCACTGACTCCCGTAACGCCGACGATGGAGATCATCAAGGCCGCTGCGATGGCGACGCCGAGTTGTTTGCGATTGAGTTTTTTCATTACTTGTTCTCCGAAACCTGAAGCAGCGCCTGCGTCTGCGAAGCATCCCAACCGCCGCCTGCGGCGCGATAGAGCGAAATCCACGCGTTGGCGCGTTCGCGCTCCAGCGTGAGCACGGCAACCTGTGCCCCGAGTACCGCACGGCGCGCGTCTTCAAGCTCCAGCACACTGCCGGCACCAACAGACAAACGAGCCTGTGCGGCCTTTTCGAACGCGACATAGCCTGCAAGCGCCGCGTTAAGCTGCGGCAGTCTGGTCTGCGCCGCCTGCAACTGCGTGAGCGCCTCTTCGACCTCTCGCACGGCACGCGTTGCGGTCGCTTTGTACGCTGCCAGCGACTCGGCGTAACGCGCTTTGGCAAGATCAACATTGGCCGAACGGCGGCCGGCGTCAAACAGCGGCATCGTGATCGACGGCCCGAAACCCCAGGTCGCGCCGTCGCTGGTGAAACCAGCCATGCGCGTCACGCTGTAGCCCACGGAGCCGGTCAGCGAAATTCGGGGGTAGCGATCCGCTTCGGCGACACCGATTTCTGCCGTCAGCGCAGCCAGTTCGCGCTCGAGAGCAGCCAGATCAGGGCGCTGCGCCAGGGCAGCAGCGGGTATGGCGTTGACGGCGAAAGTGGCAGGCGATGGCAGCTTGATGCCGTCAACAACGATCGTCTTGCGCAGAACGGTTTCCGCCAGTCCGGTCAGGGCGGCCAGGGACTTGATGTCAAGGTCAACCTGCGCGCGCTGGGCCGTGAGTCGTGCCGCAGCCTCCGATGCGCTGGCTTTGGCAAGCGCTGCATTGGCCGGCGCCTCGAAGCCGGCGTCTGTTTTGAGACCTGTCAGTCGCGAGGTTTCGCTGCGACTTTGCGCATCACGCTCAAAGCCGGTCAGCAAGGCTTCGTCAATGCGCAGGCCGACATAAGCGGTCGCCACCTCCGCTGCCAGCGAAATGCGGGCCGAGTGCCAGTCAATGCTGCGTGCCGTGAAGCGGGCATCAGCCGCTTCCCGTGTTCGCCGGTTTGCCCCGAACAGATCAAGCTCCCACGCCGCTTGCAGCGACGTATTCACATTGCTCATCGCCACGGCGCCGTTGGCCGCGACGCCACTGTTACTGCGCGTCGCGCCAGCATTCGCAGTAACGCCCGGCAACACGCTGGAGCCTGCGATCGCCTGCACCGCACGCGCCTGCGCGATGCGTGCGGCTGCCTGATCAAGCGTCGGACTGGTCGCCTGCGCGGCCTCAATCAGACCGACGAGCACCGGATCGTTCCAGCGCGACCACCAGTTGGCAAGCGCTGCTGCATCTCCGCCATGTGGCAGAGGCGCCTGCCACGCCGCAGTTGCGGTCGCTGCGGGTGGCGCATGTGTGGGGCCGACAGCACAGGCCGCCAGCGTGAGGCTCGCCAGCGCGGCCAGGGTAAGGCCGAGTGGGCGTAATCGTCGTCGTGTCATTGTCGTAGCTCTCATGAAGCAGACTTTCGGAGTTTGACGGAGGGGTTAGGGGAAATGTCTTTCGGGTCGGCGGCCGCGATCGCGGTCGGCAGCACCATGTCGAGCGCCATTGCCATCGTTCTTTCGAGACGGGCAAACGATTCTTCTGTCTGTTCCTGCATGTCCAGATGCAACGCGCCGATGAACGTCGAATGCAGGAAGTGCAGCTGATCACGGGAAACGTTCAGGCCGACCGCCGCAAAAGCGTTCGCCAGTTTGTCGATGATCCGCGCATCAAACTCGCGCAGCCATTCACGAATGCTGTGGTCCTCGTCGCTGGCAATCATCAGACCAGTCATCAAGCGAAACCACTGCCGGTCACTGCGATCGGGCATCAGCAGCTGCCGAAATTCGGCGAGTGTCCCCTGCGCGCCGAAACGGGGGTCGGCAATCGGGTCCAGCATTGTTTCGACGCCATACTGCGCCGTGGCGCGCAGCAAGTCGTTGCGGGTCGGAAAGTAATACGTCAGGTGGCTTTGCCGTACCCCGGCGCGCGCCGCAACCGCGTGCTGCGTCAGCGAGTGAAAACCGTCATTCAGCAGCAATTCAGACGCCGCAGCGAGAATTTTTTCGCGAGCCGATGCGTCAGGCTTCAGCGCCGCGAAACAGGGAATCGCCAGTTTGATATTCATTTTTGGTAATCATACCAAGAGGATCGAAAATCATTGGTAATAAAACCAACAAATGAGCAACAACTTTTTATGGATAAGTCCATTCATAAAGGGCTCATGTAGGTTTTTAATAAAAAGTCGACTTTGTGCACTTCTCCGATGTAAGCCCTTCATGAATGGTTCTTACACGAAAAAGCTGATCGCTCAATCAGGCGTAAGCCGGACTGCATGCACGGTTGCACGCCGCGTCTCCATGAGCCACAAAGGCGTCTGCTAGCATCCCCCGCTGTGAATCTGTCCCGCCCCGTGCTCGCGCTTCTGGCTGCGATATTTCTGGCCGCATGGCTGATACCGTCGGCAACGCGAACCCTGGTGCGCCCCGACGAAGGCCGCTATGCCGAAATCGCCCGCGAAATGGCGGTCTCCGGCGACTACGTCACACCGCGTCTGAACGGACTCAAATACTTCGAAAAGCCGCCGCTGCAGTATTGGGCAACCGCCGCCGCGTTCACCACTTTCGGACAATCCGAGTTCACGGCGCGCTGGTGGCCGGCATTCACCGGACTGCTCGGCATTGTCTTGGTCGGCCTCGCGATGCGGGCGCTGACCGGACGCAGTGACGCCGCGTTAGTCACGGCGGCCGTGCTCGCGGCCATGTGCTATTACTTCCTCATCGCCCACATCAACACGCTCGACATGGGCCTCACGGCCTTCATGACGCTCACACTGGTCGGGCTGTTGCGCGGATTTGGCATCGCCGGACAGTCCCCACGTGCTGCGCGCGGCTGGATGATCGCAGCATGGGCAGGCGCCGCGTTGGCGTTCCTGTCCAAAGGCCTGATCGGCATCGTTTTGCCCGGAGCAATCTTCGTGATTTACCTGCTGATCACACGGCAATGGTGGTTGCTCGGCAAACTGGAATGGGTCTGGGGACCGCTGGCGTTCATCCTGATCGCAGCACCGTGGCCGCTCATGGTGCAATCGCAGAATCCGGAATGGGCCAACTTCTTTTTCATCTACGAACACTTTGGCCGGTTCGCCAACAGCGAGCATGACCGCCTCGGTTCAATCCATTATTTCGTGCCGATCGTGATCGCAGGACTGTTGCCGTGGACGCCCACGCTGATCAAATTGCTGCATCGACAGAGCTGGCAGGACCTGAAAGCCACGTACGCCGCATCAACCATCAACGTGCCGCTGTTGCTCTCGATCTGGTGCGTATTCATGTTCGCTTTTTTCAGCGTTTCACAATCGAAACTGCCGTCCTACCTGCTGCCGATTACCCCGGCTGCGGCCATGCTGCTGGCGCCGGTCATGCTTTCCGCGTCACAACGCTCGTTTCGCTGGCTGCTCGTCATGATGGCGTCAATCCCGTTCGCGCTGGTCGCTTTGGCGCTGGTGCGTCGCAACTTCGTGTCCGACGCCTACACGGAAGGCATGGTCGACCAGTTCGCGCTTTACGTGGCAGTGGGCGCCCTGCTCTTTGCCGCTGCGATCGCCTCAGCGTGGTGGTTTGATCGCAAGCAGCGCCGGGTCGACGCCATGATCATGGTCGCTGTGCTCTCGGTGGCCGCCGGAAGCATGACGGCCAGCGGCTATGAAACATTGTCCGCCAGCACCTCCAGCAAGGCGCTGGTACAGGACTTTTTGTCTGCCGAGCCGCAATACCGCACGACTGATGCGTTCTACTCGGTCGGGCTCTATGAACAGACGCTGCCGCCTTACCTCAAGCGCACGGTCACCCTCGTTGACTACCTTGATGAAATGGGACTGGGTGCTGCGATGGAGCCCGACGGCGTTCGCTTCAATTTCAGCGACTTTGCCGAAGAATGGCTGGCGTCGGAGCGGGCATACGCAATTACGGATTTCGACCAGTTGCCACGCATGGACATGGCCGGTCTTGATTACCGTGTTGTCGCCGCCGATTTGCGACGCGTAATCATTGCGAGGCACGCACAATGAGTGCATTGAGCGGAAAGAGGACAGCGCAATGACTGCTACCGCACTCGCCATTGCGCTGCTCAGCGTGCTGCTCAACACTGCGGCGCAGCTTTTCCTGAAAGCCGGCACCAATGTCATCGGTGGGGCCGTGAGTTTCGGCGACGCCAATACGCTCAATACGCTCATGCAGATCGCCCGCGTGCCGTGGTTCTGGGCGGGTTTCGCCTGCTACGGCATCAGCATCTTCACCTGGATTGCCACGCTCTCCCGGCTACCCGTCAGCGTCGCCTATCCGCTGGTTTCGGTCGGCTATGTCGTCAACGCACTCGCGGCCTGGTGGCTGTTCGGTGAATCGCTGACGATGCAAAAACTCATCGGCGTCGGCTTCATCATCATCGGCGTCATCCTCGTTTCCACCACCGTTTCCAAATGACTCACGCCCCATCTGTCCATCAGCGCAAGCCCATCGCTTTCGCAGCGCCATTGCTCGGTGAAGAGGAATTTGCAGCCGCCGAAGCCGTGCTGCGTTCCGGCTGGATCGCCTCTGGGCCCAACGTCATCGCGCTGGAGAATGAGTTGTCCGCCTACTTTGGCGGCCGCCCGACGCGTGTCCTGACCAGTGAAACGGCAGCGCTGGAAGTCGCACTGCAACTGCTCGGCATTGGCCCCGGCGACGAAGTGCTGATTGGCGCACAGACCTTTTTCTCCAGCGGCAACATGGTGGAAAAAGTCGGCGCAAAGTCCGTGTTCGTCGACGTTGACCTGCATTCGCGAAATATCGATCTGGCGGACGCAGTCCATCGCGTTACGCCGCGCACCAAAGCCATCATTCCAACGCACTACGCCGGACTCGCCTGCGACATGGATGCGCTTTACGCATTTGCAAAAACGCACAATCTGCGCGTGATCGAGGACGCTGCGCTGGCCGTTGGTTCCTCATGGAAAGGTGTGCCAATTGGCGCATTCGGTGACATTGCACTATTCTCTTTTCATCCGAACAAGAACATCACGACCATAGAGGGCGGCGCGCTGGTATGCAACGACCTGAGCCATGCCAAGCGTGTTGAGGTTCTGCGTTTTCACGGTATCAGTCGCCTGCCCGATCAGACACGTGACGTCGATTTCCCTGGCGGCAAATTCAACATGACAGACGTGAGCGCGGCCATTGGGCGCGCCCAGCTGAGAAAGCTCGACGCGTTCTGTGCATATCGTCGCCAGCTCGCGCAGCATTACCTCAAGCGCCTGCCTTCGATCCTCCCACACGAACTGCTCCCGCACGCAGGCCACGCCGGCGACGAGGATGGTCATAGCTGGAACATGTTCGCCATTCGCCTGCCGCTCAACGAATTGAAAATGTCACGTCCGCAAATCATGGATGCAATGAAGGCACGAGGCGTCGCCACCAGTGTTTCCTATGAATCGCCGCACCTTACCTCACTATTCCGCAAGCAGGGATGGAAACGTGGCGACTTGCCGAACACCGAACTGATCGCTGATAGCACGCTGACCTTGCCACTGCACGCAGGGCTCAGCGAAAGCGATGTGGAATATGTCTGTGATAGTCTCGCCGCCGTCCTGCAAGAAGCTCGTCGCTAGAGCGAAACCCCTTCATGTCGCTCCCCTATCTTTCTGTCGTCATTCCGGTCTACAACGAGCAGGACGTTCTGCCTGAGTTGTTCTCACGACTCTATCCCGCACTTGATGCACTCGGCACGACATACGAAGTCATCTTCATCAATGACGGTAGTCGTGATCGCTCGGCGGCAATGCTTCTGGAGCAACAGGGCAAACGACCCATCGAGACGCGGATCATCCTGTTTTCCGGAAACTTCGGGCAGCACAGTGCCATCCTTGCCGGTTTCGCACATGTTCGTGGCGAAGTCGCGGTCACGCTGGATGCCGATCTGCAGAACCCGCCCGAAGAAATTCACAAACTGCTCGCAGCGTACCGCGAAGGCAGCGACTACGTCGGCTCCATTCGCGACATGCGCCGCGGTGATGCGTGGTGGCGCGGTGCGGCGTCAAAACTGCTCAACCGCATTCGCGAGCGCACGACCAAGATCAAGATGACCGATCAGGGTTGCATGTTGCGCGCCTACTCGCGTCGCATCGTCGAACTGGTCAACCAGACGCGCGAAGTGCGCACCTTCATTCCGGCCCTCGCGTACACGTTCGCGATGCATCCGACCGAAGTCGTGGTCGCTCATGCGGAACGTGCCGCCGGCGAGTCAAAGTATTCGTTCTACCAATTGCTGCGGCTGAATTTCGACCTGATGACCGGCTTCTCGCTGGTGCCGTTGCAGATGTTTTCGCTGCTTGGCATGCTGGTGGCGGTGGGTTCCATCATCACCTACCTCGGACTCATGATTTATCGTGTCACCACGATGTCGTTCTGGGACGCGATGCGCGCATTGCTGGACCGGGATATTCTGGAGTTCTTCCTGATCGGTATGGTGCTGTTCGGGCTTGGACTGGTCGGTGAGTACGTTGGCCGCATTTATCTTCAAGTGCGCGACCGGCCACGTTACGTCATTGATCGCGTGGTCGAACAAAGTGCACCGGTCTTTCCGCCCGGCGCCAACGACATCGAGAGTTCACGCAACCTTGCGTGAGGCGGCGCTGAAATGACCCGTGCCGTCGTCTTCGCCTATCACAACGTCGGCGTTCGTTGCCTGCGCACACTGCTGGATCAGGGCGTTGATGTCGCACTCGTGCTCACGCATGAGGACAGTCCAACAGAAACGATCTGGTACGACTCGGTAGCGCAGGTCTGCGCGGACCACGGCATTGCGGCCATCACCGTTGATGACCCAAATGCGGCCGACGTTGTTGAGCGCATCCGTGCACTCGCTCCGGACTTCATTTTTTCGTTTTACTACCGCAAGATGCTGGGCGCGGCACTGCTGGCCCTTCCTCCACGTGGCGCACTCAACATGCACGGTTCGCTGCTGCCGAAGTACCGCGGCCGGGTGCCCGTGAACTGGGCCGTGCTGCACGGCGAAACCGAAACCGGTGCTTCGCTGCATTACATGGAAATCAAGCCCGATGCCGGTAATCTCGTCGCGCAAACCTCGGTACCGATCCTCGGCGATGACACCGCGTTTGAAGTCTTTCAGAAAATCACGGTCGCAGCGGAACTGACGCTTGCCCGTGCCCTGCCGCAGCTGATTGCAGGCACTGCGCCAAGTATCCCGCTTGATCTCAAATCAGGCTCCTATTTCTCAGGGCGAAAACCCGAAGATGGCCGCATCGACTGGAACAAGCCCGCACGAGACACCTATAACCTCATCCGCGCGGTGGCACCGCCCTACCCCGGCGCGTTCTGCGATAACTTCGGTGTGCGCGTCGTGATTGCACGTGCCAGAGTGGTCTCGCCACCCGCCCCGGCAATTGGCAACATCGGAGCAATCTCCCGAGCTGACGATTGCTTGGGTATTGTCTGCGGCGACGGCAAACTCCTCGAACCATTGGCGATCGCCGTAAACGATCAGACGCTGAACGCGAATGAGACTCGCCTGTGGCTGAGCCGACAGGCCGGCGTGAAACAATAGCGCCTGAAATCAGGTAATTTCCCATGAAAAAGATACTCATCCTCGGCGCCAATGGATTCATTGGCCATCACCTCTGCCGCGCGATCCTCGCCAACACCGACTGGCAAATCGTAGGCATGGATTTGTCCGGACATCGGCTTGAATCGCTGATCGGTCATCCGAGCCTCAGCTTTCATGAACGCGACATGCTGACCAGCATGGACTGGATCGACGAGCAGGTTGCCGCCTGCGACGTCGTGCTGCCGCTGGTCGCGATTGCCACGCCCGCCACCTACGTGCGTGATCCGTTGCGCGTGTTCGAGCTCGATTTCGAGGCCAATCTGCCCATCGTGCGCATGTGCGTGAAGCACAAGAAGCGTCTGATCTTCCCGTCGACCTCCGAGGTTTACGGCATGTGCAAGGACGCAGAGTTTGATCCCGATAGTTCCGATCTGATCGTCGGCCCGATCAACAAGCCGCGCTGGATTTATTCGGTATCCAAGCAGCTCATGGATCGCATCATTCATGCGTACGGGCTCAAGGGTGAGCTGGATTACACGCTGTTCCGTCCGTTCAACTGGATCGGTGCCGGGCTCGATTCACTGTCGGCCAGCAACCCCGGCGGCGCCCGCGTGATCACGCAGTTCATCGGCCATATCATTCGCGGCGAACCGATTCAGCTCGTTGATGGTGGCAAGGCGCGGCGCAGCTTTACCGATGCCGAAGATGCCATTGCAGCGCTCATGACCATCATCGAGAATCCGCGCGGCATCGCGACCGGCAAGATCTACAACATCGGCAACCCGGCCAACAATCACTCGGTGCGTGAACTCGCCGAAATGCTGCTCAAGCTCGCGCCGGAGTTCCCTGAGTATCAGGTCGGTGCGGCGAAGTCGAAAATCGTCGAGACCACTGCCGAGGAATATTACGGCGTTGGCTATCAGGACGTCGAAAATCGCAATCCGCGCATCACCAACACGGTCGACGAACTCGACTGGCTGCCGCGCGTCACGATGGCGCGGGCGTTGCGGAAAATTCTTGAGACGTACCGAACCGAGGCCGCGACAATCACCGCCGCGCAAAAGGCCTGATGCCGTTTCTCTGCCTTAAGGTCGACGTCGACACGCTGCGCGGTACGCTGGAAGGCGTTCCGCGACTGGTTGAACTGTTCAAGCGCGAAAACGTCGGCGCAACTTTTTTGTTTTCGATGGGGCCGGATCACACTGGCCGCGCGCTCAAGCGGATATTTCGTCCGGGCTTCCTCGCGAAAGTGCGCCGGACTTCCGTTCGTTCGAACTACGGCCTGAAAACGCTGCTCTACGGCACGCTATTGCCCGGCCCGGACATTGGTGTCCGCGCGGCCGATCCGATGCGTGCAGCGCGCGATGCTGGCTTTGA
>CAYMSY010000004.1:22033-27666 GCA_964393195.1 uncultured Alcaligenaceae bacterium
TTCTGGCCACTCGTTCGCGCCGAAGCATTGCCAGTACCGCAAGTACCGTCAACGCTGCCGACGCTCGACGAATTGATCGGGCTTGATGGCTGCACACCAGATAACGTTCATCAGCGCCTGCTTCAGTTAACGGCTGATAGCAACCGTGACCACGTGTTCACTCTCCACGCGGAGCTTGAAGGCATGGCGCTGCTGCCGGTCATGGAGCGACTGCTCAACGGCTGGCGCGATCAGGGCTACACGCTTGCGAGCACCGGCACTTACTTCGATTCGATCAACGTCGAAACACTACCGTACTGCGAGATCAGCTGGCGCGAAATTGCCGGACGTTCTGGCACACTTGTCACGCAGGGAGCGCCCTACCTCGCGAACCTCGAACATACGATGCGACGGTAGATCACAAGCAGGATTCAACATGGCACATGCAAAAGTCGCGGACTTCTCACTCCCCACCAATGGCGGTGGCACCTTCAAACTCTCGGAACACAAGGGCAAGATCGTGGTGCTCTATTTCTACCCGAAAGACAGCACGCCGGGCTGCACGACCGAAGGGCTCGACTTCGCCGCGCTGCACGGCAAATTCCTCAAGGCAAACGCGATCGTCGTCGGTGTCTCGCGCGACAGCGTGAAGTCACACGACAACTTCTGTGCGAAACAGGGTTTTCCGTTTCCGCTAATCTCGGACGCAGAAGAAAAGCTCTGCGCGCAGTTCGATGTGATTCACATGAAGAACATGTACGGCAAGCAGGTTCGTGGCGTGGTGCGCAGCACGTTCGTCATCGGCACGGACGGCAAACTCGCACACGAATGGCGCGGCGTCAAGGTTGCGGGGCACGCACAGGAAGTGCTGGAATTTGTCCAGGCGATGGCTGCTTGACGAGCAAAAAGGCCAGCAGCTTTTTCCTGAAAACCTTGTTCATTGCGACATAGGCACGCAAAACGCGACTAGTCGACTATTTTGATAAATTGCACCTGAGCCCTTATCGGATGGGCGTTTTGGTGAAAAGCTGATAGAAAAATTCGTCACTTGTCACGGCGCCGAAAACTTCAATTCTTGACGCTATGGACGCTGTTTATTCGCGCTGAGTCGTAAGAACCAGCGCGATGTCTTTTCGGCCGACGGCGACTGGCTCTTTCTTCGATTCCAGCGCGCCGCTGGACGGTGCTGCATCACCCGTTTCTGAGACGCGCGCGCTCAGCGAGACAGTCTTGACGCCGGACAGCTTTTGCCCAGGCAACATCGAATCGGCGTCTGTCAGCGCGAAGCTCATCGGCAGCGCAGCCATCGGGATGCGTTTCGCAGCGAGCGGTGCGCCAGCCTGCCCGTCCATGCGCGCAATGACAAAGATGAAGCCCGACTTCGGAAGCTTTGCTTTCAGCGCGGGGCTGACATCGACGGTGCCGGATAGAACTGCGATGTCAGTACCCGGTTTGACGTTGTCCGCAACCGCAGCTTTTGCCGCCGGCGCAGCAACGCGCGCCTTCACGGCATCAAGTTCAGCCCTCAGGCCGGCATCCGATTTGAGCAGCGGACCCGCGCGCTCGTACGCTGCGACCGCGTCGGCGTCACGCCCGAGCTCAACGTAGCTGCGCGCGAGCAAAGCCCAGCTCTCATGGTCATCGGGCGTGCGTTCACGCAAACGCTTCGCCAGGCGTTCGGTCATGACATCAAGATCCCCGCCTTTTGGCGTGCCGGACGCGGCGCTCGAAGGCGCGACGGAAGCCAGCGACGTATTGCCGAGACTCATGGAAGCAGCGAGCGCATTGACGGCTGGCGTGGCGCCAACGCCCGCTGCGGCGCTGTTACCGGCCTTGTCTCGTGTAGAGCCAGCGCTCAACATGTAGAGCACCCCCACACTGGCCAACAGGCCAGCCGCGATGACGATCAGGGTCGCCGGCGCGCGCGTTCCGCCCACGATCGCTGCGCCCGGCGTTGTGGCTGCCGTTGATCGTGCGCGTGCGCTCATCCACCACGCTGTCGCGGCGATCGCCATGCCAATCGCCAGCGCCGCGAGCACCGATGCAACAAGGACAAAAGAATCAGTCATGATCAAAAATCGTAGCGATAGCCGATGTAATAGAAAAGATGATTGCTGCTCTCGTTGACCAGCGCCGAGGTGGACTTTCCGATCTCCCAACTCGCCTCAGCATCAATCGAAATCTTGTCGGACCAGCGATATGATCCCCGAAGTGTGGGACTCCAGCGGGTGAGCTTGGCTCCGGTTTTGTCGGACTGTCGATACCAGCGCAGGATCGGCTCAACTGTCCAGTTTGTTGTAAACACGAAGCGAGGATTGAGCGCAACCAGCCAGCCGTTGTAAGTCGGTGCGCTCAAGTAGCTGCCGTTGACGACGAACACGTCCGACGCGCCCCAGACACCGGTGCCAATGAGTTGCCCGGAAATCGTCTTGATCTGTCCCGTTGCAGGAGACGCAGGAAATGCGGGCGTTGCTCCAGTTCCGCCGACGCTTGAGATGCGATAGTCGAGACCTGTCTGCCATGACTTGGTGACTGGCACCGTGAAACCCAGCATCGCAACGCGCGATATGGGCGTCAGCGCGCTGGCATAGCGTTGGGCGGTACTCATGTTGACCTGTGCGAGAACGTCAGACAGCATCGGCACACCGAGCCCCATCAGGCCATTGGTCAACTGCAAAGGCGGCGACGCACGGTAGTCGTAAAGCGCGTTGATGGTCACTACGTCTGGCAGGTTGTAGGTCGCCTGCATTGACCCGATGTTGACGCGACGGAACAGCACATCGTAGTCAAAGGTGCCAATTGCGTTGACGCGTTCCGTGTTGTAGCGGAGCTCTGAGCCCACCGCGCGGCGATCTGCGTAACTTCCAGCACGCTGCTCGATGGCGTAAACCGTAGCGCCGAGATTGGGCACCAGGCCCTCCGCGTCGAGACTCGCCCCATAGAACACTTTGCGTTCGCCAGGCGTCACTTCTGATGGTGTGCCGGCGACGAATGCGGTTTTCCAGACCGGAGAGAAGTTGTAGCTCGCGGTCAGGCCATCGAATCGATAGAGTACGCCGGCTCCGGTAGGACTTTGGCGACCAAACCGGAAACCATAGCGGTCTGTCTGATTGCGCACATCTGCATAAGCCGTCGTCAGCCGGTTGCGACTGGCGACATCCTTCAGGAAGCTCAGTGTGTAGGTGTCGCGCAGCGCGAGACGCGTTTCCCAGTCGCCCGAACGAATGCGTGCATTGGCGTCCACACTTGTCACGAGCGAAGACTGATCAGCGCCGGTGATTGACTGTTGATCAATCACGGTCGCGTTGGTCGCCGGCGTATAGATGATGGTGCTGGTGTCGATCTTTGACTGACCACCGTAGTAACTCTGTGACACACTGCCCCACACCGTGGTGGAGGACGGGCGCGCAGCAGCAGCTCCACCCGACGAAGCCGCACCGGCGACTGGGAGGCGATCAAGCGCTTTCAACCGCTCGCGGACACGCGTAGCGCCATCGCCCGTGGGATACAGCTTCAGGTAAAGGTCATACTCGGCACGTGCCTTCTTCGTCTCTCCCAACCCCTCGCGCGCGACACCGGCCAGCTCCTGCGCCTCCTGCGAGGTTTCGTTGGGTGGTTGATTCAAGAGAATGTTGAATTGTGCGAGTGCGGTCTCGTAATCCTTACGCTCCAATGCCGCTTTGGCACGATCAAGAATGGACCGCGTCTCTGCGCTGGCGACAGGCACAGGCGGCAGAGGCTCTGGTGTCGCTGCGGGTGCGGGCGACGTTACCGGGGCCGCAGCGACGGCGGCGCTATCAGCGGGCGAACGCAGCAGTGGCAGCGTCAGGACAAAGCTGCGGCCGTTGGAGCCGAGTCGCACGGTCGGTTTGACGGGCTGCGTAAACACCACGTCCACACGCCTGACCCCCGTTTGGTTGAGCGGCGAATACATGACGGTGAACGGCGCCGTCGGTGCATTTGGCGGAGAACGGCGCGCCTCTTCCACGATGCGCGCGACGGACTCATCGGCCTGTGTAATCTGAAAAAAGATCTGAAGCGTTTTGCCGTTTGAAGAAACCGCAGTGCGCACCAGGCGAACCTGAGCCGCCAGTTTCAGCGTGGCCTCCGCGCGATTGCCCACAGCGCGAACCTCAACATCGTCAACCAGTTGCGCTCTGACACTCCCGGCAAAAACCAGATGGATGATGACTAGCAACCACCATGCAATACGTTTACTCATAGCTTTCTCTATCTTGTTGAATTACCAGCCGCCGGTCGGGCGGTGCTGTCCGGTGCGGGTACGCAAAATCGTGGTGAACGTCGCATTCGTGTACTCGTGGCAGGCACCAGAGCAGTCTTTCAGTTCGGCGACCGTGTAGTTAATGCGCGGGGAGTTGACTTTCTTGTGTTCGCTCGGCGGGAATTTGCTGGCGTGACAACCTGCGCAATCAGGTTTGTAGGCTGGCGCTGCCCACGCGATGACCTCGTTGTTTGTCTTGTGACAACCGCTGCAGCTGACACCACTGCCGTGCGCTTTGTATCCCGGACTGATGTGTGTATAGGTGGTAACGGGTGTCCATGCGGTCGTTCGGTGACAGGTGTCGCAGCTTCGCGTCGTAACAAAGTGCGTACCAGACTTGCCAGTTGCCGTAGTTCCGTTATGACACGTCGCGCAGGTTCCGGGCGTCACGGCTGCGTGGCTGAATGTGGCCGGTATCCATGCGGTAGTGCGATGACAAACATCGCAGCTTTGCGTGGTCGGAAGATGTGTCGCGGGTTTGCCGCGCGCCGTAGTACCGTTGTGACAGGTGGCGCACGTTCCCGGCGTGACACCCGTATGACTGAACGTCGCAGGAATCCACGCTGTGGTTCGATGGCAGGTGTCGCAACTCGCAGTCGTCGGAATATGTGTCGCACTCTTGCCGCGGGCCGTCGTACCGTTATGGCACGTCGCGCATGTGCCCGGCGTTACGCCAGTGTGACTGAATGTCGCCGGTGTCCATCCTGTGGTGCGGTGACACGTGTCGCAGCTTTGCGTCGTCGGGATGTGGGTCGCGCTCTTGCCTCTGGCGGTTGTACCGTTATGACAGGTGGCGCAGGTGCCGGGCGTCACACCGGTATGGCTGAACGTCGCTGGTGTCCATCCCGTGGTGCGATGACACGTGTCGCAGCTTTGTGTCGTCGGCAAGTGGGTCGCGCTCTTGCCTCTGGCGGTCGTACCGTTATGGCACGTCGCGCATGTGCCCGGCGTTACGCCGGTGTGACTGAATGTCGCCGGTGTCCATCCTGTGGTGCGGTGACACGTGTCGCAGCTTTGCGTCGTCGGGATGTGGGTCGCGCTCTTGCCTCTGGCGGTTGTACCGTTATGACAGGTGGCGCAGGTGCCGGGCGTCACACCGGTATGGCTGAACGTCGCTGGTGTCCATCCCGTGGTGCGATGACACGTGTCGCAGCTTTGTGTCGTCGGCAAGTGGGTCGCACTCTTTCCGCGAGCCGTCGTACCGTTGTGGCAGGTAGCGCAGGTGCCCGGCGTGACGCCGGTGTGACTGAAGGTTGCGGGCGTCCATCCCGTCGTACGATGGCAAGTGTCGCAACTTTGTGTCGTCGGGATGTGGGTCGCGCTCTTGCCGCGTGCCGTGGTGCCGTTGTGACACGTTGCGCAAGTCCCTGGC
>CAYMSY010000005.1:0-3250 GCA_964393195.1 uncultured Alcaligenaceae bacterium
CGGTCATGTCCAGCGCCGATCCTCTCGATCAACTTCAGAGCGTGATTGTGCGGTTGTCCGCGCAGGTTGAGTACGCCCGGTCGCTGCGCAACAGCGATCCCGAACAAGGAATCCGTATCGGCCTCGAAGCGCTCGCCAATGCACGAGCCCTGGTTTATGAGGCCCCGGAAAATGAAATCACGCGCAAGCTGCTCGGAGACTCACTGACCGCGCTCGGCCATTGTGAACGCATGAGCAGCGCGTTAATTGATTCAGCGGGCCACTGCGCCGAGGCCGTGGCGATCTATGATGGCATCGGGGAGCGTCGCGGCCAGGCCGTTGCGCTTACGCAGTGGGGTATCGCGCTCGTGCAGCTCGGGGACCTGACAGGCGGGCTGGCCCAGCTTGAACGCTCGCGCGACCTTAGCCATGCGCTGGGTGATGCACAGAAGGAGAGTGACGCGCTCATCGACATTGGCATCGTGCACAACATGCTCGGTGATGACGCCCGTGCCATCAGTCTCTACGAGCAGGCGCTGCCCATCTATGAGACCGCAGGTGACACCTACCACGCCGCAACCTGCCTCAACAATATGGCGTATGCCCATGTGTGCTGGGGCGAGCGTGAACGCGAAGTGAATGCCGCAAATGCATATCAGCATTTCGTACGTGCATCTGCGCTTGCGCAACGCGCGTTGCCGCTTGCACGTGGCTGCGATCACATCGACTTCGTCGCCACCTGCCTCAACACTTTGTCTCAGGCCCAACGTCACGCCGGTGATCTTGATGCCTGCATGGCTACGTTGCAGGAGCAGCTTGATATTTCCGGGAAACTTGTAGGGCGGCGCATGGAGGCGGTCTGCCGTGCGACGATGGCCGACGCCTTGCTGGAGCGCAACAATGGTTCCGATCGGGCAGAGGCCGTACGACTGCTGCAGGAGGCAGATCGCCTGTGTGCCGAGCACTCGCTTCGCGAATCACATCCACCGATTGTCGAGTCACTGGCGCTGGCATTCGAGCGGACAGGTGACATGGCATCAGCGCTATCGACTTACCGCAGATTTCACGCACTGCAAATGGCCGTAAACAGCGAGGCTGCGGAACGCGATGCCCGAACCCTTGAGTCGCGATTGCGTCTCGAACAAGCGCAGGCTGATCTTGAGCATGCTCGGCAACGTGAACATGAGCTGGCATCTCTCAACATACGCCTGCAGGAGCAACAGGCAGAGCTGGAGAAATTTGCCCACATTGACCCGCTGACCGGACTCGCCAATCGGCGGGCATGGCTGGCGGGTGTCAATGCGGAATGGGTGCGTGGCCGCGATCGCCTCTACCTGCTACTGCTCGATATTGATCACTTCAAGGAGGTGAACGACGTACATGGTCACGCCGTTGGCGACAATGTGCTGGTCGCCGTAGCGCAGCACCTGCAGCTTGTCCTCGGGCACGCGGGTGCGGGGGGCCGCTTCGGTGGTGAGGAGTTTGTGGCCTGGGCTCGCGTGAATGACGCTCAGTCGATGGCGGCTCTGTCGGAGCAGTTGCTCGGTGCGGTTCGCGGTATCCGCTGGGACGATCTGGCGGTCGACCTTCGGGTCACGGCGAGCCTCGGCTGGAGTGCCGCCGCGAAACATGCCAGCGTGGAGGCTGCGCTCGCTGAGGCTGACCGGCGAATGTATGAAGCCAAACGTGCCGGTGGTGATCAGATCGCGGGCTGAAACAGCGACAGATGAATCATCGCCCTGCGGCAAGGTCCGCCACACGCTGCGCCACGTAGTGCGCAGGATATTGCCGAACCTCCTCACCCAGCGCCGGCCGCCCCGTCCAGTAGCCCTGTATCAGATCGAAATTCATCTGCGCGCAGCAAATCGCCTCGTCACGCGTCTCGACACCTTCCGCCAGCGCGGTCGAGCCCAGGTCGTGCACGATATGGACGAGTTGCGCGACCAGTTGCTGTTTCTTGCTGCTCGCACTGTCAATGCTGCGAATCAGTCCCATATCGAACTTCACGAAATGCGGCGGGACTTCCGCGAGTTCCAGCAGGCGCGCCTGCCCGGCGCCAAAATCGTCATAGGCAAACTGCACGTTCATGCCCGCGAGCCGGTCGCCCATCGCCCTGACGTCCTCGATGCGCGTGACCGCGCTTTCATGCACTTCCACGACCAGACTCGCCGACGGCACCATGGCTCGCAGCAGGGCGATCGAACGATAGAACGGTTCGCAAAACATCTCCTTGGGATGAACGTTGACGAATAGCGTCCCTTCCGGCGCCAGCGAGGCCGCCGCCGACAGTCCCGCCCAGCGAAATGCTTCGCTCAGTTCCACCTCCTTGCCGAGCCGCATCGCCAGTGCGAACAGACCCATCGGTGACTCCGGAAGCCCTTTCACACAACCGCGGCCGAGTAGTTCGAACGCACGCAGGCGACCATCGGTCACGCGAACGATGGGCTGAAACGCCGCCGCCACCGTGCGTGCGCGCAGCATTTCACTGAACGCTCGCTCCTCGACAACAAAGTGTTCACTCAGCACCGGCGCACGACCAAAAATGATCGTCTTGCTGTCGGCTTCGGGGACGAGCTGCGCGAGCATGTCGGCGTCGGCCCGGCGCACGCGATACTCGGTCACGCCAAAGTGCACGACATCACCATCGTCAATGAGCACCGAACCATGTATCTGCGCGCGGTTGACGAAAGTGCCATTGCCGCTGTTGAGATCAGTCAGCCGCAACAGGCCGCCAATGTCCTGCTCGATACGCGCGTGCAGTCGCGACGTTTCTGCGGACGGAATCGGGAGGTCGCAAGTGGCCTCACGGCCAACGACAAAAGGAAAACGTGCGATGTGGACCAGCGCGGTTGCGCCGTTGGCAGACACCCCTTCCAGACACCAGCCGTCCATGTTTTCGCTTTCGGCAAACTACGCGAAAGTCACCACCGCGCCCGCAAGAGCATCAAATCGCGTTCTGCCGATTGTAAGAATGTGCCCCGCGTGTGCCAACAAGCACGCAAAAATCTGGATATTCCCAATGATCAACTTTTCACTGAAACCCTCATTCAATAAGGGCTTATAAGTAGAAATAGCTAATAGTCGACTTTAATCGATATTTGAATCTATGCCCTATTCAAATTGGCTTTCAGCACAAAGTTGTTACCGCATTTTTCGGTATTAAGATGATGTATTGCATCGACGGTGTGGGTTAGCTCAGCGCCGGCGCCGCCGACTGTTCGCGACTCAATCCCGCGAGTAAACCCGCGCCCTCATGCTGAGGCGCAACAGC
>CAYMSY010000005.1:3350-13628 GCA_964393195.1 uncultured Alcaligenaceae bacterium
AAACTACCGGTTGTATGCGGTCAAACTGGTCCCAGCCCGCCGGAACGTGCCAGGTCGATTCGTAGCCGGGTGGCACAAAAAGCGGCGACTGATACTGCGCCAGAAATACAAGATCAAAGTCCTCGTCATATCTGTACTTCCATCCCGGCCAATAGTATTTATGGGCAAATTCGCGGACGTCATCCGACACGTAGTCAGGCAAAAAACCATCCTGAAATCTCTCCACCAATTGCAGCGGCGTGATCTTTCGCTCGCGTACTGCCGGAATCAGGTCCGGGAAGCGTGCGTCGAGAACGTCTGACGTCAAACCCGCTTCAGCAAAAAACGTCGCATAGAACGCAATGTGCGTCTTGCGGTATTCAACCGGTACATCCTTCGGAAAGTCGTCAGGCATGACGCTCAAATCGCCACCAAACGGCTGCGATTTGAGCGTGTCGTTCGCCTGCGCCATAAAGGCATCAAGATCAAAGTTCATGTTTGTCTTTCAGTAGTTTGATCAGCGCTCGGGGCCAGAAAAACTGGTGGTAGAAATCTTCCTTGCAAATCAGCGAGATGAAGACTTTCCTGTTTTCGGGCTCTGACTGCGAATACGCCCGCTCAATGTCCGGCAGATCCGCCATCTGCAAATCGCGTCCGACGTAATCAAGCATGATTTCCGTCCACTCCCGCGATCTGACCTCGCGAGACATGCGCGGCAGGTCAGAAATCAGCGCCCGATAGTAGGTTTCGACAGGGTATGCGCTGAGTGCACGCACGATGCACTGCTTGACGCCATGATCATGTTTGTCGGTCAGCGTACTGAAAAGCACCGCTGCGGTCTGTACATCACGTGAATCGCCCGCTTGATCCACCAGCTCCACGAAACGCTTTGCTTCCGGAAAAGTATCGGCATCACGCAGCTGTAATAGTTCGTGTCGCCACTGCTCAAAAGTCATCTGGCTCATATGAATCCCATGCACTTGGCGTAGAGTAAGCCTTGCGCAATGGCGCCGTCGTACTTGTCGCCGAATTTGGATCGTATGTCGGCAACGTCCATTGCCATTGCGGCCGCATATCCGGCCTTGCCAGACGCAGCAAGTTGTTTTTGCGTGGCCCGATAGGCTGCCGATCCTGCCTTGTTGTCATAGCTGGCCGTCTGTGCGTGGTCGCCCTTGTCCATCTGGATGGCAACGCCTTCGGACGTGCCCTTCGGGCTTGCTGCATCGGCCGGCATGTGGTGCGCCTCCTGGCCTCTCTCCGCACCGCCCTTCTTGACGCTGGAATACTTGCCACCTTTGTACTTTGCGCCCGGAATGCCGCCTTCCAGCGCTTTGCAATCACGTTTGACGTTACCGCCCTCTTCGGCCTTTTTCTTCGCTGCCTTTTCCTCGGCCTCCTTCAACGCTTTCTTCTCTGCCGCCTCGGCTGCTTCTTTTGCTAGTTTCTTCTCGGCCGCCTGCGCAGCTTCCTTTGCCGCCTTGGTTGCGGCCTTTGCGGCGTACTTTCCGCCGGTCGCGGCCTGTCCACCGGCAGGCCACATGGCCGCAGCATCAAACGCCGCGCTGACCGGATCGCCTTCGGCCAGATAAATCAGCGCACCGGCACCGTTGGCGACTTCACCGAGGACCGGCACCAGTCCGACGACATCAAGCACCCCGTGCGTGACATCACTGCCCCAACGCTTCCACCAGCCCTCTTCCTTCGGTGTCTCCGGTTTCGGCGTGGGCGCACTGTTGTTAGCCCCCGAGAAGTTCGGACTGGTCTCGGGAACAATCAGCCCCTGCGTGTTGGCCATCGGGCCCGGCTTGGGTTGATTGTTCGGCTTGACCTGCCCTCTGCGCGCTTGAGCCACTCGTCGCCTACGGCTTCTTCCAGTTCATCCACATCATGTCGGCGGTACGCACGATGGCCTTGCCGTTGACGAACACGCTCTGGCTTTTGCCGATGTTGTGACTGATCTTGACATGCGTCTGGCTGATGATGCCCTTGCCCTTGCCCGGTTCGTCACCTTTCACGTTGTCGACGTAGCTCTCGTTGTGCAGGTAGGCCGCCTTGCCACGAAAGTAGACGTTTGGCGAACACTGTTCGCTTTGATCCATCTTGTGCGTGATGGGATACGGAATCGGATAGCCCGGTTTCTTGGGCGTGAAGCAGATATCCGGTGCAATAAACACCAGACGAAACTGTTTGTCTTTGGCGGTAGCGGATTCGTTGGCCATCGCGCTAACCGTTCTCATACGCAGCAGCGCGTGCCTCAAGCACTGCCGCGTTTGCGGCCCGCGCTGCGTCGATGTCCCAGGTACCCAGCTCAATGACGACGGTATCACTGGCGGCTCCAATCAGTGCCCTCTGCACCACGCTCAGGGTGAGCGCCTCCATGTCAATTACCAGCGTATCAATGCACAGCGGTTTGAATACCGGAACACCGGCTTCAAGATGCAGAAGCAGCTTGACCGACGGCTTCGGCAGCCGAAATCTGAGCTCCGCGTGCGCTTCATGCAGGTTTACCAGCGTGAACTGTTCGCCCCCCAAGGGATAGTCAAATTGCTGATCTTCCGGCGCAGCATTCCAGTAAGCAAAATCGAAGTCGCCCGGCAATCGCGGCCAGCGTGTCGCCTTCCACACTTCGTCATAGCTGCCGGCCTTGTCCCGTCGCGGCTGCCACCACCGGCCCACTGGACCAAGACCAACCACCGGATAGACGGCCTCCGCGCCCGGTGCGCCGCTCGCTGCCAGCGCTTTCTCTGCGTCAGCGAGCGTAAACGGCTGCTCAAACACTTCGATCTGGGGTCCCGGGAAATCAGTACTGCGCGTCTTCTTTAGCCACGCCTGATCAAGGTAGCCACAACCGATCGGGTTATGCATCTCGTGCAGATCAATTTCCAGTCGCTGCCCTTCACTGATTGGCTGTGGCCAGCCTTTCCACCACTGGCAACTGCCGCCAAACGCGTGTTCGTAGCGAATGGGGACACAGGTGACCGGTTTCGGATCGTCGAGATGGAGTCCGCCAATCCGGCCGATGCCGAGCGTTCGCGGACCGGTGACAGTCAGCAGCTTCTGCCAGTGTCTGCCATCTGCAAAATCAATGCGAACGCCTGCAGGAAAGCGCGCGAGTGCCCTGCGTTTGCCACTCGCAGTGACCGGCGCCCAGGCGCTGGTATTGGCAAACAACAGATCGCATTTCGGTTTGAAGGGCGCGTAGTCGCTCTCCTGCATGACGCTGCTGGTGTTCGCTTCGCCGTAGTGTTCGTCAGCATCACACAATTCGGCCTGTTCTTCCGCTTCGGCGGGATAGCCTTTGTCGTCGATATTTCGCAGGTCATAGGTAACGCGCGTGACCATGACGTGAAAAATGTCATCGGCGACATCAATCATCTGGAAATACTGACTCGGATAGCGCGTGTGGTTTCGCACCTCCGGTACCGGTGCCGCTTCAATCGCGCTGGCTAGCAGGTTGTCTGGTCCGTTCATGCGGCGGCGGTCAATTCAGATCAATGCGTTTTGAGTCGAGCTGGATGTGTTTGCTGCCGACAATGTCGATGTCCTTGCCGTTGATCGTCACGGTACCGTCCTTCTTCATGACCAGAATGGACTCGCCGACTATGAGCTCAATCGATTCCCCTGCCTCGAGTTTGAACGTCTTGCCAACTGATACCGACTTGCTCTGACCAATTTTTTCGAATTGATTGAGGCCAACCACGGTCGCCATGACGGCGCCGACATTCAGGTTGTAACCGGCCCCCACGTTTTCCATGCGACCGAGCCCCACGTTCTGCATGTAAGCCATGCCAATGGTCTCGGTCTTGAACTTGCCAACGTTGATCGACCAGGTCTTGCCTATCCTGTCGATTTCGTTGTTGCCAATCGACTTGTTGCGCGACTTGCCGATACTGACCGTTTCGTTGAGATCGACTCTTCGCGTACGGTTCTGGTGGATCGTGATCGTCTCGTTCCGGTCGACTTCTTCATCACGCTGTCCGTGTACGGTGATCGTTTCGTTACGATCGACCGTTTCCGTGCGATCACGCTGGATGTGGTTCAGCTCATCACGGTCGATGGTCTTGCGGCGGTCGCGGCCTACCCACTTGGTTTCGTCGTTTTCGACTTCGGTGAGCTGGTCCTTCTGGGCATGCAGCCACAGCTGCTCTTCCCCTTTTTTGTCCTCAAAGCGGATGGCGTTGGCGTCTCCGGCTTCGGCCTTCTTTCCGGCGCCCGCTGCACCGCCCTTCGACGACCGCGTCAGGATGCCGGATTGGGTCTTGTTCTCGGGCAATGCCCAGGGCGGCATCTGGTCGGCGTTGTAGACGCGACCGGTGATGATCGGGTAATCGGGATCGCCATCAATGTGATCGACGATCACTTCCTGCCCGATGCGGGGAATATGTATGGCACCGTAATTCGAGCCCGCCCACGGATGCGAAACACGCATCCAGCATGACGAGTTTTCGTCATTCGTGCCGTAGCGGTCCCATGGAAACTGGACTTTTACGCGACCATATTCGTCGGTGTAAATTTCTTCGCCCGGCGGGCCAACGACAACGGCAACCTGCGGCCCCTGACTGCGCGGTTTGTCGGTGAGTTGCTGTGGCCGGTAGGGCTGACTCGATGGCTGCGTCAGCACCGAAAAATTCCACTCGACACCGACATCGCGAATGGCCGCTGAACGATACGGATTGTCCTTGAGGAAATAGGTGACGCCGACAATCAGGTGTTCACCGTTCTGGTCGCTGCGCGGACATCGCGTGAGCGTCATCAGGTAGCCCGGCGCCAGCGTACGCAGCGTGCCTTCGCCGGTCGCCCGCACCTGTTCCGCCTGCAGCGCCTCCATGCGCGTACGCGCGTAGTTTTCGCCATCGGACAGCTCGGTATAGCCACCTGGCCATTGATAACGCTCCCAGGCGTCGAACGTGTGCCCGGCCGGATGCTTGTTCTTCGTCTTCAGGTCCGCTTTCGGGCGCACGAAGTCGTAGTCGCTCGCGATGTACTCACCGGGGTCAAGTTCCTCTCGCGGCCGCCACGCATAAAAGTGCTCCTCGTCCGCAATCGTCGCGGCGTCGATCCCGAAATACTTCACGCTGGAACGCGGCGTCAACGGCGTATGTGACGCCACGCCATCGCACAGTACCAGCGTGTGCATGCCCGCCTCGTGAGCAAAGTAGTAGTACATGCCTTCGTGCTCCATGATGCGGGAGACGAAGTTGAGATCGGTTTCGTGATACTGAACACAGTAATCCCATACCCGATAGGTGCCGGTCAGTTTTCGCCTGATCGGAAAACCGTATTTGCCGAGCACGGCCTCGACAATGTCTGGCACTTTCTTCTGCTGGAAAATCTTGCTGTCCGAACGCCGCGACGCGAGCCACAGCCAGGGCTGCAGGCGCGCCTCGTAGATGTGATATTCGTCGCGCCGGCCGTTCATTGAAAACCGCGTACAGAGGCCGTTCAGGTAACGGCGGGAGCCGTCCTTTTCGGTTTCCACCGCGATGGTCATATCCTTGCCAAGCAGCGCTTTGGGCGCGATCCCGACCTGCTTCGAGACCAGGGTCACGCGAAAATCGAACAGCGTGGATAGCGCCTCCGACCCGTGCATATCGAGAAATAGCAGCGCCTCGGGCCCGAGCGGCGTGATGGCTTCTACAACGCGAGGCATGACTCGTCCCGCATTGAGTTAGCTGTCTTCCAATCGCCGCCGCGCATTGCCGCATCGCGCGAACCTGATTGATCCGTCAGATCCGGCAGATCGTCCAGCAGGCTGTTACCCGACGACTGCATGATCGCGAGCGCCTGCGTGCGTGTACTCTCGGCTGCATGCGAGTAGGCGTCGACAAACACGCGGCCCCACGCCTCCTGAAAATTGTCCTCGGTCGCGACCAGCAACTGGTCAAAACGCGCCGTCTGTGAATCCCACCAGCGCGCCTTGACGGCACTGGCGACAATCTGCGAGCTCGCGTCCTGCGTACCGTGCAGGGAAATGTCAGCCTGCCTTGGATCCAGCCGCGAGAGCATTTCTGCGAGCGCTGCCCGCATGCCGGCCATGACACCGGACTCATGTGCCAGCAGATCCGCGAAAGCGTCGGGCATGGCACGCGTGCCATGCATGAATCCCGGCAACTGCCCGGTGAGCAACTGCACCAGCGCCGCATCAGCTCCGGGCAGAAAGAGCAGTGGATTATTTGACTGTTCGGAAATCAGCGCTGTGCCAACGCGGACTTCGCGCTGGGTAATGGTCCGCGCGGCCAGCAAATCCATCGTCCCCTGCACGGCGTAGCGCAGCATGGCGCCGATCAACTCGGCATTTTCCGCCGTGAACCCGGCGCGCAGCGTGTCTGCCGGCATGCGGGCGCCCTCGAGAAAGGCCTGCTCCAGCGTTTCCGCCGTCGCCGGCGCCCGCGCGACCGCAGGCGCAACAGCGGCCGGCGCCGTCAACGACCGACGTTCGTCATGAACCCGCGCATTGAGCAGGTAAGGACCTACTTCAATCACGTCGTCATCCTGGACGATGGCGCTCTCGCCGGGCGCCACCTCCTGCTCGCCGACATTGACAACGAGCGTGCTGCTGCGGTTACTCAGTATCGGGACGCCGCGAACAAAAGTCACTTCCGCGTGCAGGCGCGACACCCGACGGAAGCGGTCGGGCAGAACCAGCGTGTTGCGCTCGTCGCGGCCCAGTGTCCCGCCGTCCGGTCCCAAGACGCAACGGCGGGCGGGCGCGGGAAACACATAGTCCAGCGCGGCGATCTCAAGGATGAGTTCGGGCATGTTTCGATCCGACCGGCGGCCGATCGCGGCGCCTCAGGCGGTTGCCGGGACAGGCTGCGCGGAATGAGCCGAAGCCCGCTGTCGCAGCCAACGCGCCCGGCCCAGATCGTCGTGATGGCGCGTAACGCCATCGAAGGCAAGGATATTGGACGGCTGTACAGCGCGAAGCGTTGGCATCGGAAATCTCGACTAAACGTAAAAGCGAACTATCTTGTGCCGCTATTGTGTCAGTTTTTCGAGACTTTTGATGACGTCAGCATATTCTGAGCGTAAATTTCCGACGCGCGGCAGCGCGCAGACGCGCCAACGGCGGTCTTGACCAGCCATTTTGCAGAACGTACGCTTTACCTGGAACGGGCCACGCTGAGGGCAACGGCCTCGGCGACACGAATTCCGTCGATCCCCGCAGACATGATGCCACCGGCATATCCTGCGCCTTCTCCGGCTGGAAACAGGCCCGCCGTATTGAGGCTTTGCAGGTCATCGTCGCGCCGCTTGATACGGATTGGCGAACTGGTGCGGGTTTCGACCCCCGTGAGCAGCGCGTCAGCCATGAAAAAGCCGGGAATCGTCTTGTCGAATGCGGGTAGCGCCTCGCGCATGGCGATGATGGCGTAGTCCGGCAAGGCCGTCGCCAGATCGGTCAGACGCACGCCGGGCTTGAAGCTCGGTTCCACTGTACCGAATGCCGTTGACGGTTTTCCGGCGACGAAATCGCCCACCAGTTGCACCGGCGCATCGTAATTGCCGCCGCCCAGTTCATACGCCCGACTCTCCCACTGACGCTGGAAATCAATGCCTGCCAGCACGTGACCGGGGTAATCGTCCGGCGTGATGCCAACGACGATGCCGGCGTTCGCGTTGCGTTCGTTGCGCGAGTATTGACTCATGCCGTTGGTGACCACTCGCCCCTCTTCTGACGTCGCTGCAACGACGGTACCGCCCGGGCACATGCAGAAGCTGTAGACGGAACGACCGTTGCTGGCGTGATGCACAAGCTTGTAATCCGCTGCTCCAAGAATCGGGTTGCCGGCGCTCGGGCCGAAACGTGCGCGGTCGATCAGGCCCTGCGGATGCTCGATGCGGAAGCCGATCGAGAACGGTTTCGGCTCGATGTAGACGCCACGATCAAACAGCGTCTGAAAGGTGTCGCGTGCGCTGTGGCCAATCGCGAGGACGACGTGATCAGTGCGAATGCGATCGCCGTTGTCGAGCACCAAAGCGCGGATCTGGTTGCGGCCGTCCGGGCCTGCACCCGCTTCAATGTCGAAATCGACCACCCGGCTCTGGAAACGAAATTCCCCGCCCAGCGATTCAATCGTCGCCCGCATGTGCTCCACCATTTTCACGAGGCGGAAGGTGCCGATGTGCGGCTTAGCGACGTACAGGATTTCGTCTGGCGCACCAGCTTTCACAAACTCTTCGAGTACTTTGCGGCCGTAGTGCTTCGGATCCTTCACCTGAGTCCACAACTTGCCGTCGGAAAACGTGCCCGCACCGCCTTCGCCAAACTGCACGTTCGATTCGGTGTTGAGCTTTCGCTCGCGCCAGAATCCCCAGGTGTCCTTGGTGCGTTCGCGCACCACCTTGCCGCGCTCCAGGATGATTGGCTTGAGCCCCATCTGCGCAAGAACCAGCGCCGCCAGCATGCCGCAGGGGCCGAAACCGATGACCACCGGACGGTGTGGCGCGTTGGCAAACGCCGCCGGCTTGGCGACAAATTTGTACGACGTGTCCGGCGTCGCACCGATGTGCACATCCTTGCGGAATTTTTTGAGCAGGTACACCTCGTGCGAAGGCGAAACCTCAACATCAATCGTGTAGACGAGCTGAATGTCCGCCTTCTTGCGCGAGTCGTAACCACGACGGAAGACCGTGAACTTGAGCAGATCGTCGGGCTTGATCGCGAGCCGGGCAATGATCGCGGCGGGCAGCTCCGCCTCGGCGTGATTGAGCGGGAGCTTGAGTTCGGTAATTCGCAACATCGGTAAATCCTTCAGGCGGAAAGTTAGTCCGCAATGGAGACGATGTTAGCTGGCGCTGCACATCACCGTGAACAGGCATCCGGCATGCCAAGTTTTTCTTATAACTTTTTCGTAAAATCCCCTGTGTATGCGGCATACCACGCAATTTCATATATTGTCGACTTATGGCACTTCTGGCCTTTAGGCCGCACAACACAAGGCATTGACGAAAAAGCTGATAGGGCAAAATGCCATCTCAAGGCATCGTCGCCTGCCGCGAGGTCAGACCGAATCGCGCCAGCAGCGCGTGAAACGCCTCGCTGCCCACCAGCGGCGTCAGCAGCGGGTCCACCTGCACCTCGGCGAAGCCGCCTTCGTGCGCGTCCGCGGCCGTGGTCAGCCATTTCATCGCATCCTCCGTTTCACCGAGCTGCGCGTACACGCCCGCGAGCGCCGACGGATTGGTCTTCTCGATGTCGCTGCCCGCACGCACGGCGTTCACGATCTTGCGCGCCTGCCGCTTGTCACCCTCACGCGCCGTTACGACCGCCAGCGACAACCGCGCCCCCGAATCATCGGGATCGTGCTCGATCACCGCGTTCAGTTCGCTCCGCGCGGCATCCAGTGCACCACACAGCGCGAGCGAATTGGCCAGCGAAACGCGCGTTGACGTGCGCTGCGGATACTCGGTCAGCAGTTCAAGAAACACGCGGTTCGCCCCGTCAAACTGCCCCGCGAAATAGTAGGCCACACCACGATTGGCCCGAATCGCCGGAAACAGCGGATCAACCTCCTGTGCAGCGTCCAGATGATCGAGCGCCTGCACCAGCTCGCCGCAGTACGATGCCGCCGTGCCCATCAGCATGTGCACGCCGGGATGCCGCGGTGCAAGCTTGCGCGCGGTAAGCAGCAGCTCGCGCGCTGCCGGAAAATCGTACTCGTAATAAATCTTGTCGGCGGCGAGATTCAAATAGGCGCCGGGTTCCAGCGGATCAATCGCCAGCGCCCGCCGCGAAGCCGCGCCGCCGATGCGCCACGCCTCTTCCGGCGTCACCTGCTCATACATCGACAGATTGCCCATCGTCGCCGCGAGATAGGCGTGCGCCATCGCAAAGTCCGGTGCCGCCGCAATGGCCGACTGCAACAGGTTTCGGGCCTGCAAATGTCCCTCGGCCGTGCCCAGCGCGCTCGCCCGGCGCGACTGAACGAATGCATCCGAAGCTTCTCGCGGCACACCGGCGAAGCCTTTGCGCTGCGGCGGTGCAACGTATTCGCCTGGCAGCAAATCGGACTGCGCTTGCAGGCAGTCCGCGCGAATCTGCCGGCTCAGGCGATCCACAAACGCTGCATCGGACTCGCCATCGGTGCGGGAGTAGCGTTTGCTCGCCATCATGTGTCCATACGGCGCCGACAACAGCATCGTGTGCACGTGCGTGTCCGCCCCCACGCGCACAATGCGCGATGACAGCACGGCCTGCGCATTCACGCGACGGGCAGAATCAAGCGGCTCGTCATCGGCCACTGCCCGGGCCGAGCGCGAACCGAGCACCAGCAGCTGCAACACCGATTGCAGCTC
>CAYMSY010000005.1:13728-14996 GCA_964393195.1 uncultured Alcaligenaceae bacterium
TCGCTCATGTCGTTGCCCCTCTTGGTATGGGACAGACTTTAATGCCAAATGAACGATTTGCAGTCAGCGATGTAACACTTGGTAACACCGCAGCCGACCCATGCAATGTCTACTGCATGCATCCGGCAAACGGAGTAAAGCAATGCCGCGCCGAAGCGCTGGCCGGATCGCACGGACAGTGCGGCTATTCGCCGCATGCCCGGATTGTTTGATGTCTGGTCTACGCCCTAATACCGGCGTGAATACGAAAGCGCGCCCGCGCCAACCCCCAACAAAAGCAGCACCAGCGCGACGCGTGTCCACGCGCTCACGGCGTCCACGGCGCGGGCCTCGGCCAACGACGCCGTCAGGTTATAGGTGAGCGTTTGTGCGCTGCCCGCGACCGCGCAGTTCAGGGTGCCCGTGTAGACACCGGGTGCGCCGGCATTGAAGCTTACGGTCGCTGCCTGCGAACTGTTGGCCGGGATATTCACCGTCAACGGTGAAAGCGAGAATGGTGATGCCGGTGCCGTGCAGTTAAGCGTGGCCGCAACCGCGTTCGGGTTGGTAAAGGTAATCGCCGCAACCGACGGTCCGCCCCCGATAAAACCAGCCAGCGCAACCGTCGCACCGGAGGCGGGTGAGGCGGTGAGCGGCAGCAACGTGCCGGCAGGACAACTCAACGTCCAGCTCACCGGGACTGCCGTTCCGCCGCGATTCTCAGTGCACGACAATGTCTGCGTTTGCACAGCCGCGCCCAGCGTACAGCTGCCGGACAGCGGGCCGCCGCTGATCGCGCCGGCCCCGACGGCTGTTACCGTTTGCCCAAAGCCGGCGAACGGTGCCGTCGGCGCCACGCAACTGAGCGACGTGGTCTCGGCAGCCGTCGATCCAGAGGACCCGGGCGTGGCCACCGAGGGCGTAATGGTCAGGGTGCCCGAGCTTCCGATCGTGGTGCCTCCGGCCGCTGTCACGGTCGTTCCCGTCGTGGGTGCGTAGGCGAACTGCGGCGGTGCCAACGTTCCGGCGGGGCAAGTAAGTGACCATGTCCGGGGGGTGGCTGCGCCGGTACCGATGGTCTCATTGCAGGTTAGCGTCGCGCTACGTGCGGCTGCGCCCGATGTGCACGTCAACGGGATGCTCTGGGCGGGGCTACCGAACCCGGTAAATGACAGCGTCAGCGGCGCTCCGGTGACCGAGAAACTGGCTGCGTCAGCTCCACTGAGGGCGCAACTGCCGATGGTGCTCGTCTCGCTGCCGCCGGTGCCGGATCCGCCGCCGGTCGGCGT
>CAYMSY010000005.1:15096-26436 GCA_964393195.1 uncultured Alcaligenaceae bacterium
CGTCGGAGCCGCCGGATTGAATGGACTGTTAACTGCGTAACCAAACAATTGGGTGCCGGAGGTTTGCAGGCTCACCGTGACGCACTGCGTCGTCGGAAACGAGACGGTGTAGGTGTGATACTGCCGCGATCCCGCAGTCGTGAACGAACCGGGTGAAACTGTCGGAGCTGCGCAGGTCGAGACGACACCAAATCGGTTTATCCGCCCCGTTTGCAGACCCTGCGATGTTGCAGTAATGCCGGACCCTGGCGGGGCAGTTGGCGCGGTGGTATTTAGTGTGGCGCTGATTGTCGGCCCGCAGGCGTTGATCTGCGCCGGACGCAAAGCGTCGTGCGGCACGACGGGCAACACGATGTTGTTGTCAGTCTCCTGCGCAAAGCCCGGTGACGCGGCGCAGACAAGCGCGAGAAGCGCAGACAGCGCCATGCGACTGGGCGCGTCAGCCCATCGCCTAGCCAGCGTATTCGGGAAACACGATTGATTCGCCAGATGAGCGCGCTGTACTACAGCGCAGTACCGAGATACCGACATTGGACTTGCCCCCATTAGTGTTGATGGAGCGGGTGTCAAAAGTCGTTGACCCCAATCTCCACGGTACAAAACGCATGAAACTGGCCGGGAGTTTAGGCGCTCCGGCGTGTCATTTCAACTAGGGCGTCCCGGGCGGTGATCACGCGATGGCGACCGCTCCGCCCTTTCAGCGCACTCTAACGGATTACGTCGAGCCCACCCATGTAGGGCCGCAGCACTTCCGGCACCGTGATCGAACCGTCAGCGTTCTGGTAGTTCTCGAGAATCGCGACCAGCGTGCGGCCAACGGCGAGACCCGAGCCGTTCAGCGTATGCACCGGTTCGTTCTTGCCCGCCGCGTTCTTGAAACGGGCGCCCATGCGCCGCGCCTGAAACGCTTCGCAGTTCGAGCAGCTCGAAATTTCGCGGTACGTGTTCTGTGCAGGCAACCACACTTCGAGGTCGTAAGTCTTGGTCGCGCCAAAGCCCATGTCGCCCGTGCACAGCAGCATCACGCGATACGGAAGACCCAGTTTTTGCAGGATTTTTTCGGCATTGCCGGTCATCTCTTCGAGCATCGCGTTCGACTCTTCGGGCTTCGTGATGTAGACCATCTCCACCTTGTCGAATTGATGCTGGCGAATCATGCCGCGCGTGTCGCGTCCGTAGCTGCCTGCCTCCGAGCGGAAGCATGGCGTGTGTGCGGTGAGGCGCAGCGGGAGGACATTTGCATCGACCAGCGTATCGCGCACGAAATTGGTCAACGAGACCTCCGATGTCGGGATCAGGTAGCGATTTTTGACTTCGCCGCCGTCCTCCGTGGGCATCGGCACCTTGAACAAATCTTCTTCAAATTTCGGCAACTGCCCGGTACCCGTCATCGTCTCCGCATTCACGATGTACGGCACATAACACTCGGTAAATCCATGCTCGTTGACATGCGTATCGAGCATGAATTGCGACAGCGCGCGGTGCATGCGCGCGAGCTGGCCTTTCATGACCGTGAAGCGTGCGCCCGAGAGTTTGACGCCCGCTTCGAAATCCAGTTGTGGTCCGGCCGTCGTGGCCAGGGCTTCGCCGAGCGCAACGTGATCTTTCACTTCAAAGTCGAATGCGCGTGGAGTTCCCCAGCGTCGCTGCTCGACGTTTTCGTCGCTGTCCTTGCCGAGGGGAACCGATGCCTGCGGCAGGTTCGGCATCGTCATGAGCAGCGCGTTGACTTTGTCCTGAATCGCGGCGAGTGCGGCCTCGTTCGCCTTGACCTTCTCGGGCACCGCGGCGACTTCGGCGAGCAGCGCCTGCGCCTTCGCTTCGTCCTTTGCGGCCTTGGCCTGACCGACGGCCTTGCTCAGCGCGTTGCGCTGCTGCTGCAGGTCCTGGGTCTGGATTTGCAGCGCCTTGCGCTCGGCCTCCAGCGCCTCGAACGCGGCGACGTCAATGATGGTGTTGCGCGCTTTCATCCGCTTGGCTGTGGCCGCGAGATCGTTGCGCAGTAAATTGATGTCAAACATGATGTATCACTCGTAAAAGTACAAAAAAGCGGATTGCGAGCGTGACCACGCAAATGCGGCGACCACGCGCGAACGAAAACGGGGAGAAAAAGAAATGTCCCGCCTAGCGGGAGCGGGAGGAGCGGCTGAACGCGCCCTGATGAACGACAACACTGATCCCGGCCAGCCCGAGGCGGGTGGCGTTGCGGGGAGCGAAGCAAGTGTTCATGAGCACTAGTTTACAGCGAAATCAGCGGCCCCCAAAATGCGACAACTTTTTCGTGAACGCTTTGTTTTGTAGGGCTTATCAGCCTGAATTGCTAATAGTCGACTTTTGTGCTTAATTAGCATTAAGCCCATATTGGATGGGCATTTCACCAAAAAGCTATAGGTGAAAATAGGCCCGTCGTGGCACGGTCACAGCCCCCTGAACAGCGCGCAATGCCTATTTTTTCGTCTTCGCCGGTGGTGTTTCGGCCTGTGACATGCCTTGCATCAGCGCGTCCATCGACTGACCAGACTGTTTTTCGATCATCGCGCGCTGCTCCGGCGACAGTCGCGCGAGCGCCTCGGCAATTTGCGGTTTGTGCGCCGCCATCGTCGCGTTCGACTTCTCCTGCGCCCAGCGCGGATACTGCGCGATGACTTCGCGGTCGCTCAGGCCATTGGCGCGGGCGCCCATTTGCTGGCGGTATGGCGCCGCCGCCTTCTTCTCGGCCTCGGCCCGGTGCGCCGCCCGTTCAGCATCGGCTTTGGCCCGCGCCTGCCGTGCCGCCTGTGCGGCGGCGCGTTCGCGCGCATCCTCGGCCGGATCCCAGTCCGCATGTGCGACCGGTACCAGAAGCAGACAAATGCAGGCCAATACAGGTAGATGTTTCATGGTTTAATCCCTTGCTGCTTGGTAGCGTCAATCGATGCATGCAGTTTTGCCCCGGGGCGGTGAAAAACAGCCAGTCCGCTGTTACCCGTGACGAAACGGTGCTCCTGCAGGCAAATGCGCAGGAATTTTCAAACTGGCTCACAGAATGGACGGTGGAGTGAATGACCTGTCTCAATCCCGCCCTCCGGCCGCCCGATGACAGCAACCGTGACATCGTCGGCGCCAGCTTTCCGTCTTCATGGATGACGTCCTTTTTTCGACAACCCGATGCCTTCATCCCCTGACAGTTCGCCCGCCTCCTCGGACCTCACGACACTGTTCGTGCGCTACGCTGCGGGCGACCGCCAGGCCGTCGACCAGTTGACGCCACAGATTTATGAAGAGCTGCGCCGCGTTGCCCGCAATCACTTCCGCAACGAGCGTGCCGATCACACGCTGCAGAGCACGGCGCTGGTCAACGAAGCCTTCCTGCGCCTGAGCGAGCAGCGCGACGTGCACTGGGAAAACCGCGCACACTTCTTTCGTCTGGCCTCACAGGTCATGCGCCATGTACTGGTGGACCACGCACGCGCGAAGAACGCCGAGAAACGCGGCGGCGACATGGCGTTTACGAGCCTTGACCAGACGGTCGCCAATTTTCATGAACACTGTGCCCGGCATTTGTATCTTGACGGCAGCACCCAGTCCGACAGCGCCGCAGTCGAGATGGACTTTCTGGCGCTCGAAGACGCTCTGGGCCGATTGCGCGAACTGTCGCCGCGGCAGGCGCAGGTCATTGATCTTCGCTTTTTTGGCGGTTTGTCGATTGAGGAAACTGCGGCCGTCATGGACATTTCCAGCGCCACGGTCAAACGGGAATGGACCATGGCCCGCCTGTTCCTGAAACGGGAACTGGAGACGGCGACACGCTGATGACCAAGCCCTGCCGAAGCGCGTCGCCCGTGCGCGACATGATCCGTTGTTCCGAATCTTGCGCCATTGCAGTATGAACACGTCAATGAACCCCGAACGCTGGCAGCGGCTGACCCAGATCGTCAACGACTGCCTCGAGGTGAGCGCCAGCCAGCGTGGAGCGACGCTGCGTGAACTGTGTGCCGGCGACGATACGCTGCTACGGGAGGCGATGGAGCTCATCGCGACGGCCGAGCGCACTCAGGGCTTTCTCGACGAACCGGCAAGTCTTGACGCCATTACGCGGCATCCTGCCCCCGGTGAACTGAGCCGGCGCATTGGTCAGGCGCTCACTCACATTGGCCAGCGCCTCGGCGCCTATCGTCTCACCGAAGAGCTTGCGCGTGGTGGCATGGGGGTCGTCTACAAGGCCGTGCGCGCGGACGACAGCTATCAGAAGGAAGTCGCGATCAAGCTGCTGCGCGATGACGTCGACGCCGCACAGGTGGCAGAGCGTTTTCGGGCAGAGCGGCAGATTCTGGCAGGGCTCGAGCATCCAAACATTGCGCGGCTGATCGACGGTGGCACGACCAGCGAGGGCTTGCCCTATCTGGTCATGGAGTACGTCGACGGCGAACCAATCACCCAATATGCGCAACGCTGCGAACTGGACGTACCAGCGCGGTTGCAGCTGTTCCGCACCGTGTGCAACGCGGTGCACTTCGCGCACCAGCGTCTGGTGGTGCATCGCGACCTCAAGCCCAACAATATTTTTGTCACCCGCACCGGCGACGTGAAGCTGCTTGATTTCGGTATTGCCAAGGTGCTGGACATTTCGCCTTCGGTTGCTGTGCTCGCCACCACCGTTCACGCGCTGACACCGGCCTATGCGAGCCCGGAGCAGATCAAGGGAGAGAGCGTCACCACGACCAGTGACATCTACGCGCTCGGCGTCGTGCTCTACGAGCTACTCACCGGCCACAGTCCTTACAAGTCCGCGCGAACGCAACCGCTGGCACTGGCGAAGGAAATTTGCGAAACCGACCCGGAGCGTCCGAGCACGGTTGTGGGCCGGACAGAAACCGGCGGCGCCGAGGTGGGTGATGCGACGCCGGCAGCGCTGAATCTGAAGCGGCTGCAGCGCGGCTTGCGCGGCGATCTCGACAACATTGTGCTGATGGCCCTGCGCAAGGACGCGACGCGACGCTACGCCTCCGCAGAGCAGATGTCAGACGATATTCGGCGCTACCTCGCCGATCTTCCGGTGTCGGCGCGTCCGGACACATTTGCCTACCGCGCAACAAAATTCGTTACCCGCAACCGATGGGCGGTGGCTTTCGCGCTGCTCGCCGCAGCGGGATTGATTGCCGGAATTTTTTCGACGGCACAGCAGGCGAACATTGCCCGCGAGGCCCAGGCAAAGGCCGAGGCCGAGCGGGAGCGTGCGCAGCGGCATTTTGCAATCGCACGCAAGTTTTCTGCCGAAACCATCGATACCGTGATGAATGAGCTTCGCGGCATCAATGGCACGCAACCGCTACGTCGGCAGCTCATGGCGAAGACAGTCGCGCAGTTCGAGGCCCTGCGCAAGGATGCCGGTGAAGACCCGAAGTTTCTCGCGGAAATTGGCTGCGGCTACGCGTTGCTTGCCACCACGCAGGGCGATTTCGGCGATATCCCGATCGCCGAAGTGCTGCAAAACCACGAATCTGCGGAAACACTGTTGAAACGGGCGCATCAATTGGCGCCGACAGACGTCGATATCGCCTCCGAAATAGTCAGCCACGCATCAAGTTTCGCTGGAACCCTTACGGCTAACGACAACTACGCGACCGCACGCGACAAGTTGCAGGCGGCGGCAGCGCTGGGCAAGGAATTTGAATCACGCGGCACGATTCCGGCAAAACTCAAGGCGCTGATCGCCATCAACCTGATGGACGCCGGTTCACTCGATCGCTCCGTCTGCCCCCGTGAAACCTGTCTGCCGATGCTGCGTGAGGCACGCTCACGCATGGAGGCACTGCTTGCGACCGGCGAGGCCGGCGCCAACAACGAGCTTGTCAGCGTACAGCTGGGGCAAACCTATTTTCAGTTGGCGGTGATGCTCAATAACAGCGTGGTGGCGGCAGAACGCGCCGAGGCCGATTTTTTTCTTGGCAAGATGATCAACAGTTTTGAGCAGATCATGCGCACCTATCCGGACAAGGCGCGCTATGACCAGGTGCTTGTACTCGGCTACTTGGGGCGCGCGGTGTACCGCAACGATGTAAAGCGCTATGCCGAAGCAGCGACGGACATCGCAAAAGCGCGGGAATTGCAGACCCGACAGGCGGCCACCAATCCCGGCGAACGAACGGCAAACATACTGTTCTATGCGATCGATGTTGTTCAGGCAGATATCGCTGTGTCGATGCGCGACATCAGGTCGGCACAGACCTGGCTTGATCATGGCGCGACCGTGCTCCAGGAAATAGGCGACCCTTCGAAGCAAATATCCATGCTGCGCGCTGCATGGATGCTGAGTGGCGGGGTACAGGCGCGACTCGATATGGCCGTCGCGGATGATGTCGCGACGCCAGTCGCACGACGAAGACTGCTTTACCGCAAAGCCATCGACGGGTTTGAAGTCGCTGCATCGCTGATCGAGAAAAATCTCGGCGACTTTGATGCATATGAGGTAGACAGGCCAGCACGACTACGCGCAGACGCTGAAAAATGCAGGGAAGCGCTGGCTAACCTGCGCTGAACAGTGGCACTCTCAGTGCTACGCCCGGTGGTTGCCGGTTTCGCTTTCATGCCAGTTGCCGAGTGCCCATTTCGACACTACGCCCGTGAGCACGAACAGTGCAACACCAGTCGCCGCGATGAGCGCAAGTGCCGCGAACATGCGGGGAATGTTGAGCTGATAGCCCGCCTGCAAAATTTGGTAGGCGAGGCCGGTGCCCGTACCTCCCGTGCCCGCAACGAACTCGGCGACCACCGCGCCAATCAGCGACAAGCCGGACGCAATGCGCAGTCCACCGAAGAAATACGGCAGCGCACTGGGCACGCGCAGGCGAATGAGCGTTTGCCAGCGTGTCGCACCATTCATGCGGAACAGGCTCTGCAAGCCCGGATTGACGCTACGAAGTCCGAGGGTCGTGTTCGCGATAATCGGAAAGATGGCGACGATGGTGGCGCAGATCACCAGCGACAGCGTGGGACTCTGTACCCAGATGATGATCAGCGGCGCGATGGCGACGATGGGAGTCACCTGCAAGAGCACCACATACGGAAAGAACGCCGTCTCGATCCAGCGGCTTTGCACGAAGGCAAATGCAATTGCTCCGCCGAGCACCACTGAAGCGGTCAGCGCCAGAAAGGTCACTCGCAGCGTCACCGCGAGCGCACCTGACAACAATGGCCAGTCGGCGACGAGGGTTTGCGCAACAAGTAACGGACTCGGCACCAGAAACGGTGGAATATCGAAAGCAGTAACCCACCATTGCCATAGCGCGAGCAACAAAACGGCGACGACGGTCGGCGGCATGATGCGTTTCACGACAATCTGTCCCACGCGGTCACGCCAGCGCCTCGTCGGCGTTTGCAGAGGCCGCGAGTAGCGCGTCTTGCAGGCGCCTCGCGTAACCTGCGAATTCTGTGGACACACGAAATGATTCATCGCGCGCAATTGCCGGCGCAATCACCACTTCATCCACCACGCGCCCCGGTCGTGCGGCCATCACGATCACGCGATCGGAGAGGTAGACCGCCTCGTGAATTGAGTGCGTCACGAACAGCACCGTGAGGTTGCGCTCGCGACGCAAACGCAATAACTCATCGTCAAGTCGATTACGAGTAATTTCGTCAAGTGCACCAAACGGTTCGTCCATCAACAACAGGGACGGATCAGTAACCAAACTGCGCGCAATGGAAGTGCGCATCTGCATGCCGCCCGAAAGTTCGCGCGGATAAACATCGCCAAATTTGCTCAAACCCACGAGCTTGAGCGCGTGCATTACGCGCTCGTCTGCATCAGCACGCGCAACACCCGCCAGATCGAGCGGCAGGCGCACGTTCCCCGCTACGCGCGCCCACGGCATGAGCGTGGCCTCCTGAAACACGAATGAAGTCCGCTGCCCATTCGTCACATGCACGCGCCCTGCCGACGCCGGCAACAGACCGGCAACCATGTTCAGTAACGTGCTCTTGCCACAACCGGACGGGCCAAGCAACGTAACGAATTCGCCCCGCTGAACGACGAGGTCAACAGGTAACAACGCACGCACGCCATTGGCGTAGGTCTTTTCAGCGCCGCGGATTTCAACAGCGGAATGCATCGGTCGCGTGTCGACCGTGCGCTAAGGCATCACCTTCACATCCTTGACGAACTTGTCGGTCCACGCGTCGTTGAACTTCACTTTGGTGGTGTCAACGAGTTTGTTCTGCACCATCATGTCCCAGGTCTGCTTCATGCGCGCCTCGGTGATGATGCCGATGCCGAGTTTGGCCGCGTCGCCGCCGTCGACGATACCCATTTCCTTCATTTTCTGCAGACCATAGGCGAGCAGCTCGTCAGTCATCGCAGGATTGTCCCTCTTGATCAGCGCGTTGCCCGGTGCCGGATTTTTCAGATAGCTCTTCCAGCCTTCCATCGTCGCCCTCACAAAAGACTCGACCATCTTCGGATTGGCGTCGATCGTTTTCTTGAGCAGCGTGATCGTCTCGGTATAGGGCGGATAGCCGAGGTCCGCTAACAGGAAGACTTGGGCATCCCTGATGCCTGCCTTTTGTACGGCAAGCGTTTCCGAGGTGAGATAGCCCTGCTGCGCCATGTTCTTGTTGGCGACAAAGGGCTGTACGTTAAACGTATAGGGGCGCGTCTGCTCGTCCTTGAAGCCGTATTTCGCCTTCGCCCACGGCCACCAGTTCGTCTGACCGTCAGTGGAGACGAGCACCGTCCTCGATTTCAGATCGGCAAAGGACTTCACGTCGCTGTGTGCAATAACGACAATCGGGTCCTTCTGAAAGAAAGTGCCGACGCTCACCGCCTGCACGCCCTGCTCCCAGGCCTTGTAGTTCTGGATGTCGAAGCCCATGAAGATGTCCACCTGTCCGGCTGCGAGCAACTGCAGGCCATTGACCTGTGGCCCGCCCATCTTGACAGTGACGTCGAGGCCGTACTTTTTGTAGGTCCCCTCGGCGACGGCCTGATAGAGCCCGCCGTGCTCGGCTTGAGCGAACCAGTTGCTCTGGAAGGTAACTTTCTGCTGTGCTACGGCCAAAGGTGCGTTAGCGAGCAGCAATGCGGTCAGGGCCGCTTTTGACATGGTTTTGCGGTCGAACATGGCATCTCCTGATGCGGTGAATCGGTAGCTGAATTATGGCCTTTCCGAAACCGTCAGGCATGCGTATTATTCGGATATGAGTAACCAAATCGTGGGTCCGCACTTGACTTGGGGCAAACGGCTTCTCGCCGTGCTGCTGTGGTCGTTGATGGCATTGATCTTTGGCCTCGTAGCGTGGTACTTCGGACTCAAACCGCTTTTGGTGACGGTCGGCAACTGGAATCTGGCCCGGGACTATCAGGCCGTCGACGCAAAAGTGGTCACCCGTTCCGGCAAGGCCTCCGACGGTGGTACGGCCAGCTGGCTCGCTGCGAGCTATGAAGTCGGCGGGAAAACTTATTACGCGGAGCGTCTCAGTGTTCTGGACGACGACGATCCGGAGGCAATTGCCAACGCCGATGTCGAAAAGACACTGCAGGCGTCGACCGGTGAGGGCAAGACGATCAAAGTTTGGGTCAGTCCACGCAAGCCGGAAATCGCCGTCGTGTCGCGCGATTTGCCGGTGCTCTCGCTGCTCGCGTTGACGCCCCTTGCGCTCGGATTCAGCGTCTTCGCGCTTGCGGGGTTTCTTGGCGCCGTTGGCGCTTTGTTTGCGTTTGGGTATTACCGCCGTCTGTTTGATGCGGTAGGGCTTTGGGTATTCGCTTCATTGTGGTGCGGTTTCATTTTCCCCGTTCTGATGCTGGTCATGTCGCAACCCAGTATTGAGTGGTTTGCCGTAGCGTTTGTGGGCCTGTTTGCACTTTTTGGTGTGCTGATGATTTGGGGTGCCATCGCCGCTTCAATCACTGGAACCAATGCAAATGCCTTCCAGATCAGCGGTTCGCGCAAGTCTCGGCTTCCTGCCTCCGCACTCGCTACAACAGGTGGAAAAAACGGCAAGAAAGTTCAGGGCACCGCAAAACGCGGTGGCATGGGCGGTCGCGGCGACGACTTCGACAAAAACTGACCCGTCGTCACGAACTACAGGACAGCATCGAGCAGCCGGCCTTTGTGCGAGCCCAGTCCGGGCGTTTCTGTGCAAACGCCTCGCGTCCGGGCTGCTCGTCATAAGGGCGCCGCATCACGTCCAGCAATTCGCCGATGCCCGACGCGTCTCCTTTGTACGCCGCATCGATGGCCTGCTGCGCCAGATAATTTCGCAATACGTATTTCGGATTCGCTGCGTTCATGCGCATGACGCGAGCGGCGTGTTCCGCCGGCGATGAATTTTGCGCAGCGGCGAGCTGCACGTAACGCGCGAGCCACACCGCCCATTTTTCACGTGCGCGGCGCCATTCGCCTTCCAGATAAAAGGCATCGGCAATTGCATCCACCGCATCCACAGTGTGCGTCAATGGCACACTGGAGAGTGCGCGAAAGAAGATCGTCATGTCGATTTCCGATTCGGTCAGCATGGCGAGCGCAGCATCAACGACATCGCCCTCTGCGTCATTCCACCGATCGAGGCCGAACTTGTCCGAAAATACGCGCGCGATCTCCCGGCCATAGGTTGATTCGAAAGCCGCCAGCGCGGCCTCAAGCGCTTCCGCCGGCACATCAACCCTAGCCAGCGCATCGCCGAGCCGCGCCAGATTCCATTGGGCAATCCCGGGCTGACGACCAAATGCATAGCGCTTGCCACCGGCATCGGTCGTATTCGGCGTCCATCCCGGATCAAAGTCATCAACCCACCCGTACGGGCCGTAGTCGATGGTGAGCCCGAGAATCGACATGTTGTCGGTATTCATTACCCCGTGGACAAAGCCCGCGCGCATCCATTGCGCGACGAGTCTTGCGGTGCGCTCGCACACCTCGGTGTAGAACGCGACTACGCGTTCGTGTTCAGGCAATGCCACGAGCTGCGAAAAGTAATGATTGATCGTGAAATCCACCAGCTGCCGCAGCAACGGTACTTCGCCGCGCGAGGCAAACAATTCAAAATGCCCAAAGCGGATGAACGTCGGAGCGACCCGGCACACGATGGCGCCCGGTTCCAGCTGTGGTCGACCGTCATAGAACATGTCGCGCTCAACCTGATCGCCTGTTTGTACCAGAGAGAGTGCGCGCGTGGTCGGTATACCCAGGTGATACATCGCCTCCGAGCAGAGAAATTCACGGATGGACGAGCGCAACACCGCTCGTCCATCCGCCCGCCGCGAGTAAGGCGTCGGACCTGCGCCCTTGAGCTGCAATTCGTAGCGTTCCCCGGATTTGGTCACCGCTTCGCCAAGCAGAATGGCGCGCCCATCACCGAGTTGCC